>NZ_JBHVWC010000081.1:13206-42836 GCF_042882445.1 Kitasatospora sp. NPDC058218
CTCCGCTCGGGGCCCGCACCCCCCCCCACCGGGGCATAGGCCCCCCCCGGCCCCGTTACGCGGCGGGGGGCCCGCGCCCCACGCCCGGGCCCCGCCGCTCGGGCCCTGGCTTGCGGTGCTCAGCGCATCGAACCCGTGCGGAGCAGGGTGCGGATGACGCGCATCGCGACCGAGAGGCTGGACAGCTCGTAGTTGTCCGAACCCCTTATGTCGTCGAGCGTGCTCTTGGCGCGGTTCAGCAGGGTGGCGTTGAGCTCCGCCCAGGCGGTGTACCGCTCCTCGGGGGTCGCGCCCTCGGGGCCGCAGGCCAGGATGTCGGCGGTCAGGGCCGCGTGGGCCGCGAAGAGGTCCTCGCGGATGGCGGCGCGGGCCATCGACGACCAGCGGTCGGTCCGCGGCAGCTCGATGATGCGGTCGAGCAGGTGGGTGATCTGCAGGCGGTCGGCGAGGTCGTAGTAGAGCTCGGCGACCTCGGCGACGTCCTTGCCGGACCGGTCCGCGACCTCGGTGATGTCCAGGGTCGGGAAGGTCGAGGACAGGCCCGCGATCCGGCCCGCCAGCTCCTCCGGCACACCGGCCGCGGCGAGCTCGCCGTAGACCGACTCGAACCAGGCGAGGTCCTCGCCGCGCAGCGGCTTGGGCAGCGAACCCCAGACCTGGCCGACCCGGTCGTGGAAGAACTCGATGGTGGCCGCGATGTCGAGCGGCTGGCGGCGGTTGTTGAGCATCCACCGGGTGGCCCGCTCGACGAGTCGGCGCGAGTGCAGCCGCATGGTGGTCTGGGCGCCGGACGGGACCTGGTTGTCCAGGGCCTCGATCTCGGACCAGATCTGCTCCAGGCCGAAGACGGCCCGCGCGGCGGTGTGCGTCCGGGCGATCTCCTCGTACGTGGCGCCGGTCTCCTCCTTCAGCCGGAAGGCGAAGGTGCAGCCACCGCGGTTGATCGTGTCGTTGACGATCAGCGTGGTGATGATCTCGCGGCGCAGCGCGTGGTTGTCGATCGCCTCGGCGAACCGCGCCCGCAGCGCGCTCGGGAAGTACTCGTGCAGCGCGGTGCGGAAGAACGGGTCGTCGGGCAGCTCGGTGGCGAGCAGCTCGTCGGCCAGGGTGATCTTGGTGTAGGCGAGCAGCACCGACAGCTCGGGCTGCGAGAGGCCGCGGCCGTTCTGCTGGCGGTCGCGGATCTGCCGCTCGGTGGGCAGGAACTCCAGGCCCCGGTCGAGCCGGCCGTCGCGCTCCAGGCGGTTGATCATCCGGGAGTGGACGTTGACCATGCTGGTCGCCTGGGCGACGGCGTTGGCCAGCACCACGTTCTGCGCGTAGTTGTTGCGCAGCACCAGGTGGCCGACCTCGTCGGTCATCTCGGCGAGCAGCTGGTTGCGCTGCTTGACCGTCATGTCGCCGTCGGCGACCACCTGGTTGAGCAGGATCTTGATGTTGACCTCGTGGTCCGAGGTGTCCACACCGGCCGAGTTGTCGATGGCGTCGGTGTTGATCCAGCCGCCGGCGCCCTGGGGGCCGCCGGACGCCGCGTACTCGATGCGGCCGAGCTGGGTGCAGCCGAGGTTGCCGCCCTCGCCCACGACCCGCACCCGGAGCTGCTCGCCGTTGACCCGGATGGCGTCGTTGGCCTTGTCGCCGACCTCGGCGTTGGTCTCGGTCGAGGCCTTGACGTAGGTGCCGATGCCGCCGTTCCAGAACAGGTCGACCGGCGCCTGGAGGATCCGCTTCATCAGCTCGGCCGGGGTGAGCCGGCTCTCCTCGATGCCGAGCGCGGCCCGCACCGGCGAGGTCAGCTGGATCGACTTGGCGGTGCGCGGGAAGACGCCGCCGCCCGCCGAGATCAGCGACTTGTCGTAGTCGTCCCAGGAGCTGCGCGGCAGCTCGAAGAGGCGGCGGCGCTCGGCGTACGAGGTGGCCGCGTCCGGGTTGGGGTCGAGGAAGATGTGCCGGTGGTCGAAGGCGGCGACCAGGCGGATGTGCTCGCTGAGCAGCATGCCGTTGCCGAAGACGTCGCCGGACATGTCGCCGATGCCGACGACGGTGAAGTCCTCGGACTGGGTGTCGTGGCCGAGCTCGCGGAAGTTGCGCTTGACCGACTCCCAGGCGCCGCGGGCGGTGATGCCCATGCCCTTGTGGTCGTAGCCGGCCGAGCCGCCGGAGGCGAAGGCGTCGCCCAGCCAGAAGCCGTACGACTCGGCGACGCCGTTGGCGATGTCGGAGAAGGTCGCGGTGCCCTTGTCCGCGGCGACGACCAGGTAGGTGTCGTCCTCGTCGTGGCGGACCACGTCGGCCGGGTGGACGACCTCGCCGCCCTTGAGGTTGTCGGTGATGTCCAGCAGCGCCGAGATGAACGTCTTGTAGGACGAGATGCCCTCCGCCAGCCAGGCGTCCCGGTCCACCGACGGGTCCGGCAGCTGCTTGGCGACGAAACCGCCCTTGGCACCGACCGGCACGATGACGGTGTTCTTCACCATCTGCGCCTTGACCAGGCCGAGGATCTCGGTACGGAAGTCCTCACGCCGGTCCGACCAGCGCAGACCACCGCGGGCGACCTTGCCGAAGCGCAGGTGCACGCCCTCGACCTGCGGCGAGTACACCCAGATCTCGAACGCGGGGCGCGGGGCCGGCAGGTCCGGGATCGCCTTCGGGTCGAACTTCATCGACACGTAGGAGTGCCACGCGCCCGCTTCACCGGTGTGCTGGAAGAAGTTGGTGCGCAGGGTGGCCTTGATGAGGTGCAGGAAGGAGCGCAGGATGCGGTCCTCGTCCAGCGAGACGACCTCGTCCAGCGCGCCGGACAGCTCCTCCAGGATGGCGTCGGTCAGCTCGGCCGCGCCCAGCTGGTGGCTGGGGCTCAGCCGGGCCTCGAAGAGGTTGACCAGCAGCCGGGTGGTGTGGGTGTTGTTGCGGAGCGCGTCCTCCATGTAGTCCTGGGAGAACGTGGAGCCCGCCTGGCGCAGGTACTTGGCGTACGCGCGCAGCATCATCGCCTGGCGCCAGGTCAGCCCGGCGGTCAGCACCAGCTCGTTGAAGCCGTCGTTCTCGGCCTTGCCGGTCCAGGTGGCGGCGAAGGTCTCCTGGAAGCGGTCGCGCGCCTCGTCGGTCAGCTCGACGGCCTCGCGCAGCCGCAGGCCGAAGTCGTAGACCCAGGCGGTGGTGTGGTCCGAGCGGGTCAGCGCGTACGGGTGCTCGTCGAGCACCTCGACGCCCAGGCGCTGCAGGACCGGCAGGACCTCGGTGAGCGAGATCGGGCCGCCGACCCGGTAGATCTTGAACCGGCGCTCGTCGTCACCCGCGCCGACCGGCTGGTACAGGTTGAGGCGGAAGTCGCCCTCGCCGTGCAGCGACTCGATCTGCTTGAGGTCGGCGACGGCGGTGCGCGCGGTGAAGTCGGCGCGGTAGCCGTCGGGGAAGGCGTTGCCGTACTTGCGGGACAGCTCGGCGGCCCGCTCCTCGCCCAGCTCCAGGTGCAGCTGGTCGTTGAAGCCGTCCATCCAGAACCGGGCGGCCTCGGCGAGCTTGCCCTCGATCCGCTCGATCTCGGCGTCGGTGAGGTGCGGCAGCTCGCTGCCGGGGGTGACCCGGACGACGAAGTGCAGACGGGTCAGCACGGACTCCGTCGACCAGACCGTGTAGTCGATCGAGGCGCCGTTGAGCTCCTGCATCAGGATGTCCATCAGGCGCAGCCGGATGCGGGTGGTGTAGCGGTCGCGCGGCAGGTAGACCAGCGCGGAGAAGTAGCGCCCGTACTCGTCCTGGCGCAGGAACAGCCGCAGCCGGCGGCGCTCCTGGAGGTAGAGCACGCTGGTGGCGATCTGGAGCAGTTCCTCGGCCGGGGTCTGGAAGATCTCGTCCCGGGGGAAGGTCTCCAGGATCTGCAGCAGGTCGCGGCCGTCGTGGCTCTCGGTGGAGAAGCCGGAGCTGAGGATGACGTCCTGGACCTTGCGGCGGACCACCGGGATGCGGCTGACCGACTCGGTGTAGGCGGCGGCCGAGAACAGGCCGAGGAAGCGGCGCTCGCCGACGACCTCGCCGTTGGCGTCGAACTTCTTCACGCCGACGTAGTCGAGGTAGGCCGGGCGGTGCACGGTCGAGCGGCTGTTGGCCTTGGTGAGGACGAGCAGCTTCTTCTCGTGGGCCTTGGCGCGCACCGGCGCGGAGAGCCGGCCGAAGGCCTCGCTGACCGGGTGGTGGTCGTCGTCGTGGCTGAGCGGGTCGGAGCGCAGGATGCCGAGGCCGGTGCCGGCGACGGCCCTGAGGACCTCCTCGCCCTCGTGCTCCACCAGGTCGTACTCGCGGTAGCCGAGGAAGGTGAACTTGTCGTCGGCCAGCCAGCGCATCAGCTCCCAGGCCTCGCCGACCTCCTGCTCGGGCAGGTGGGCCGGGGGCTCCTCGGCGAGCTCGTCGGCCAGACGCAGCGCGGACTCGCGCATCTTCGTCCAGTCCTCGACGACCTCGCGGACGTCGCCCAGGACGCGGCGCAGGTCGGTCTCGATCGAACGGAGGTCCTCGCGGTCCGTCTCGCGGTCGATCTCGATGTGCATCCACGACTCGACGACGGCGTCGGCGGGCCACTCGGCACCGGCGGCCTGGCTGCGGGCGCAGGCGTCGATGTCCAGGATCTCCAGCAGCTTGCCGGTGATGTCACGGCGGACGACCAGCTGGGGGTGGATCACGATGTGGATCGCGCGGTCCTGGCGGGACAGCTCGTTGGTGACCGAGTCGACCAGGAACGGCATGTCGTCGGTGACGACCTCGACCACGGTGTGGCCGCAGGACCAGCCGTTCTCCTCCACCGACGGGGTGTGCACGCGGACCTCGGCGGTGCCCTGCGGGCGCTTGAGGCCGAGGCGGTAGTGGGAGGCTGCCGCGCCGTACACGTCGACCGGGTCGCGGTCGACCAGGTCCTCGGGCGCGGTGTGGAGGTAGTAGTGGTGCAGGTACGCGGTCAGAGCGCCGTTGCTCAGACCCTCCCCCGGCGCCGCTCCCCCCACCTGGCTGTTCTCAGCGGCTGCTGCTGCCTTCGTGAGCAGTTCGGCCTTGGCTGCGTCCAGCTTGGTCTGCATGACTTCTTGGCTCCTGTCGCGCGCCGTTGCGTGACTCGGTGGTGTGTGGGATCACCGCCGGGTCCACCGCAATCCTGCCGCACCAACCGGCTGAAAGGTCTCCATGGCGCGCATGAAACACCTCCGCAGCGGGTAGGACGAGACGTTCGGCCTGCAGCCACCCGACGACGCCAGCCAGCCTAACGGGAGGATTCGAAGGTGTCAGGGGACAGGGAGGCGCAATCCTGGAGGAAGATCCCGCCGTCCTGGACACCATGTCCAATCCGACCCGCCGTGTTCGCCATCAGCCCATATGCGGGTGAACATACGTGGTCGGCGGGACGAAGGTCTCCTTGATCGACCGGGCCGAGGTCCAGCGCAGCAGGTTCTGCGCGGCACCGGCCTTGTCGTTGGTGCCCGAGGCCCGGCCGCCGCCGAACGGCTGCTGCCCGACCACCGCGCCGGTCGGCTTGTCGTTGATGTAGAAGTTGCCCGCCGTGAAGCGCAGCTCCTCCACGGCCTGCGCGATGGCGTAGCGGTCCTGGGCGATCACCGCACCGGTGAGGCCGTACGGCGCGCCCGAGTCGACCCGGCCCAGCACGTCCTCCCAGCGGGAGTCCTCGTAGACGTGGACGGCCAGGATCGGGCCGAAGTACTCGGTGCGGAAGATCTCGCCCCGGTGGTCGGAGGAGACCAGCACGGTCGGGCGGACGAACCAGCCGATCGCGTCGTCGTACTGGCCGCCGGCCGCCAGCTCCACCGTCGGGTCGCCCTTGGCCCGCTCGATCGCGTCGCGGTTCTTGTCGAAGGCCCGCCGGTCGATCAGCGCGCCCATGAAGTTGGACAGGTCGGTGACGTCGCCGACGGCCAGTGCGTCCACCTCGGCCAGGAAGTCGTCCTTGATCGCCTGCCAGAGGCTGCGCGGCAGGTAGGCGCGGGAGAGCGCCGAGCACTTCTGGCCCTGGTACTCGAAGGCGCCGCGGACCAGCGCGGCCTTCAGGACCTCGGGGTCGGCCGAGCGGTGGGCGAGCAGGAAGTCCTTGCCGCCGGTCTCGCCGACGATCCGCGGGTACGTCCGGTAGCCGCCGATGTTGGCGCCCACGGTCTGCCAGAGCGACTGGAAGGTGGCGGTGGAGCCCGTGAAGTGCAGTCCCGCGAGGGCGGGGTCGGTGAGCGCCACCTGGGAGAGCTGCTGCCCGTCGCCGGTCACCATGTTGATCACCCCGGGCGGCAGGCCGGCGGCCTCCAGCAGGCGCATCAGGTAGTGCGCGGCGAGGGTCTGGGTGGGGGCCGGCTTCCAGACCACGGTGTTGCCCATCAGGGCGGGCGCGGTCGGCAGGTTGCCCGCGATGGCGGTGAAGTTGAACGGGGTGATCGCGTAGACGAACCCCTCCAGCGGCCGGTGGTCGGTGCGGTTCCACACCCCGGGCGAGGAGATCGGCTGGTCGGCCAGGATCTCGCGGGCGAACCGCACGTTGAACCGCCAGAAGTCGATCAGCTCGCAGGCGGAGTCGATCTCGGCCTGCTGGGCCGTCTTGGACTGGCCCAGCATGGTGGCCGCGTTGAGCGTCTCCCGCCAGGGCCCGGCCAGCAGGTCGGCGGCGCGCAGGAAGACCGCCGCCCGGTCGTCGAAGGACAGCCCGCGCCACTCGCGCCCGGCCGCCAGCGCCGCGTCCACCGCGGCCCGGGCGTCCTCCCGGGTGGCGTTCCCGAGCACACCGAGCTTGGCCGCGTGGTGGTGCGGCTGGACGACGTCGATCCGCTCGCCGCCGCCGAACCGCTGCTCGCCGGCGATGGTCATCGGCAGCGGGATCTGCTCGGCCGCCAGCTCGTCCAGCCGGCGCACCAGCCGGGCCCGCTCCGGGCTGCCCGGCGCGTAGCCGTGCACCGGCTCGTTGCCCGGGGTCGGGACCTGGGTGACTGCGTCGATGGGCATGGCGGCTCCGCTCGTCGTGGTGGCCTGGCGTCAATCCAGACTGACGAGCGGCGGGCCGGTTCGCCCGCTCAGACACGCCACCGGTGGACGTGGTTCGCGACACGCCCGCACCGCCCGGCGCGGTGGCCCGCCCGAGGGCGGGCGACGCCCCGGGACCGGCTCAGCCCGCCAGCCGCCCGGCCAGCTCAACGGCCTCGGCCAGGCTGTCCACCACCGGGACGCCGACCGGCTCCAGCTTCCCCCGGGTGTGCGAGCCGCCGGTGTACAGCACCGCGTGCGCACCCGCGCTCAGCGCCGCCAGCGCGTCGTCCGCGGCGTCGCCGATCAGCACCGTGCGGGCCGGGTCCACATGCGCGCCGAGCGCGGCCAGGTGCCTGGTCAGGTGCTCCGCCTTCTGGCCCCCGGACGGGCCGCTGCGGCCGTCCACCCGGAGGAAGTGTCCGGTCAGGCCGAACCCGTCGACCACCGGCAGCAGCTTGTGGTGCTCGTACATCGACAGCAGCGACTGGCTGTGCCCGGCCTCCCGCCAGCCGCTCAGCAGCTCCAGCACGCCGTCCGTCAGCCCGCACGCCGTGCTCAGCTCCAGATAGCGGTCGTGGAAGGCGTCGTCGAGCCGCAGCCACTCGGCCTCGGAGGGCATCCGGCCGAGCAGCCGCTGGTAGAAGCGGGGAATCGGGATCTCGTACTGCTCGCGGTACTCCTGCATGGTCATCGGCTCGATGCCGACGGTCGCGAACGCGGCGTTGCTCGCGCCGAGCACCGCCTCCATGTCGTGGAAGAGCGTGCCGTTCCAGTCCCAGACGATATGAGTGCGCACGCAGGGAACGGTAACCCCGGCCACCGACAACCCGGTAGGACGGGGGTTCCCGACGGGCCCCGGCGCGGACCCCGGCCCGCGTCGGCGCGCGTCGGCCCCGGTCAGGCCAGCAGTGCGGAGATCTCCTGGGTGGCGAACCACAGCAGGTCGTGGTCCTCGGCGCCGTCCACGGTGAACTGGGCGTCCTGGTCGCCCCCGTCGGCCGCCGCGACGGCCGCGACCGCCGCCTCGACGTCCGCGACCACGTCCTGGTCGGCCACGTCCGCGTGCACCGCGGCCGCCTTCGCCAGCCGCACCGGCCCGGCCAGCACCACCCGGCCGAGCGAGGCCTGGTCCTGGTACTCGTCGCCGGGGAACGGCTGCACCGCCGAGTCGGCGACGTCCAGCGCCACCACCACCCGGCGGCGCGGCGCGTCCGGGTCGGCGGCCAGCAGCCGCAGCGAGGACTGCGCGGCCCGGTTCAGCGCCGCGTACTCCAGTTCCTCCAGGTCGTCACTGACGTACCACTCGCGCAGTGCGGGGGTCACGGCGTACGCCGCGGACTGCTCCAGGGCGCCGCCCGGGTGCGCCGCCGCCAGGCCGGTCAGGGTGGTGGGCACGTACACGCGCATCGGTGGCACTCTCCGGTTCGTCCAGCGGCACAGCTTCCAGCGCCCCAAGAATAAGCGCCGGGGCGGCATCCGTGATCACGCGCTCACGCCCGCCCGCGGCCCTGCGCCGGGCACCCGCACCGCGCCGCGGTCCGACGGTGCCGCGGGTACCGTCCCGCCACCGCTCCGCAGCGGGTGCGCGCCGCGGGCCGGCGCCCGCCCGCCCCGCGCGCCGGGTCGGGTCACCGCACGCCGCCCAGGGCCGCCCGGCTGGTCAGCAGCGCGCTCTCCAGCACGGCGCCGCGGCGGGCCGGGTCCATCATGTTCGGGCCCATCACCGCCAGGTCCGCCAGGGTCGGCGCGAGCAGGTGCACCCGGACGCCGCTCGCCCGCAGCAGCCGGGCCTCGCGCAGCAGCTGCCGGGTCACCGCGCGGCGGTAGCGGCCGACCAGCTGGGCGAGCACCCCGCGCGGGCGGTCCCGGGCGCGCCACTCGCGCAGCGCCGCCACGGTGCCGCGGCCGGGCTCGGCGCGCCCGCGCGGGTGCAGCCGCAGTGCCATCGGAGCGAGCACGTAGACCTCGTCCAGGCCGCGGCCGAGCATCAGGTCGGCGTTGGTCGCCGACCAGCAGCCGCCGTCCACGTACGCCGAGCCGTTCACCCGGACCGGGGCGAACCAGCCGGGGATCGCGCAGGAGGCCATCACCGCCTCGGCGACCGCGGCGGCCGGCGCGTCCGGATCGCCGAAGACCACCCGGTGACCGCCGCGGTAGTCCACCGCGGCCACCCGAAGGGCCGAGCCGTCCGGCCAGCCGCCCGGGCCCAGCAGGCCGCGCACCAGCTCGCCGACCGGCTCCAGCGAGCCGCGGCCGTGCGGTGCCATCGCCGACACCATGGTCAGCAGCGGGTACTCGCGCGGGTGGCGGACGGCGTCCCGCAGCAGGCCCGGCGAGCCGATGCCGGCCCGCGGCCGCGGGGGCAGGGCGCCGCCGACCGCCGTCTCGTAGTCGAAGGCCACCCCGGCCAGCGGGCCGGCCGCGATCGGCAGACCGCGCTGGTGGTCGCGGAGCTGGTCGGTGCGGACACCGCCGGCCAGCATCGCGGCGAGGATCGCGCCCGCCGACGTCCCGAGCAGCACCTCGGCGCCGCCCGGCCGCCAGCCGGCCGCCTCCTCGACGGCGCAGAGCGCGCCGACCGTCCAGGCCGCGCCCAGCATGCCGCCGCCGCCCAGCACCAGTCCGCGCCGGGGCCGGGCGTCGGCGGGCGGCGCCGCCGACGCCGGTGTCCGCGCTACCCATGTCGTCATGCCGGCCGCCTGTCCTGGTCGGGGCGCTGTCGTCGTCCGTCCTCCGCGATGCCCGGTCCGGATCCGATCCTGCGCGCCGAGGGCCCGCCGGCGCAACGTCGCGCCGGGGGGCCGCGCCACCCGTCCCGGTGCCCCGGAGCGTCCCCTTTCGGGCCTTTCCGCTGGCCCCCGCACGTCAACCGGGCGCCCTCCGGACGGGCGCGCCGACCCTTGGCGCACTGGGCGGTTCACCCGGATAGGTGAGACCTCGGGCAGGCCCGCCGAAGGGGCCCCACCTGCTTGCCACCCCGTTCGGTGCCGGGCTACCAAGGACCCGTCCGTACCCGCACCAGCCGCCCCGGGAGGGCCCCGTGACCACCTGCCCGATCCCCGCCGCTCCGCAGCCCGCCCAGCAGCCCGCCGGGCCGCCCGGCGGCCACCCGGGCCGATCCACCCTGCCGTCGGCCCACCCGCACCGCCCGCACGCCACCGCCCGGGCCGGCCACCGCCCACCCGGCGGCCGGCGCCCGCGCCACCCCCGGACGGCCTGCGTCGCCCCCGCCGACCCGGGGCTCCACGCCGGGCTGAGCACGCGCTTCGCCCACCAGCTGGTCGAGGTGCTGACCGGCGCCCGGCCGTCCGGCCAGCTGATGCGCCACACCAGCCTGGACGGCTACGGCCAGCTCGCCTCGCTCGTCCGGATCGGCATCCTGCGGCGCGGCGGCGCCGCCGACCGGCCCCGGCTCGGGCCGGTGCACGACAGATCGCCCTCGCCCGACGCGATCGAGGCCTGCGTCCGGGTCGACCTCGGCAGCCGGCACCACATGGTGGCGTTCCGGCTGGAGCTGCGCGGGCGGGCCGGGCAGTGGCAGTGCACCGCCGTGGAGGCCCGGTGAATCCGCCCGGCACGATCCTCGCGCGGCGCCCGGCCGGCACCGCACCGGGCGCCGCAGCGGGTGTCACGGGGCTCCCGAGGGGCACCGTGGCGGACTCCGGCAGCGGTCCCGCGGCAGTTGCCCCCGGCCATGCCCGCAGCGGCGCCACCGGGGCCGCACGGGCCGCGGGAGCCACCCGGGCCGCGGATCCCGCGGTGGACTCGGGCGCCGCAGTGGCCACGGGCGCCGCCGCAACGGCGCAGGGCGCCACCCCCGTACGGGAGTGGCGCCCTGCGTGGCGGCGGACCGGGCCGGCCGGCCCCGCCTCAGCTCTTGCGGCGGCGGCCCTTGGCCGACTTCGCGGCCTTGCGGCGCTCGGCGCGGGTCAACCCGTCGCCCTCGTCCTCCGGCGCGAGGTCCTCGAAGTCGCCCTCGACGACTCCGCCACCGACCTCGTCCGAGGGGGCCGTGTAGTGCAGCCGCTGCGGCTTGGGGGCCTCCAGGCCCTTGGCCTTGATCTCCGGGCGGGCGGCGTCCTTCTCCAGCTTGTCGAGCAGCACCTCGGCGTCCTCGACCGGCACCTCCTCGACCTGCTGCTCGACCTGGACCTCCAGGTTGAACAGGTAGCCGACGGACTCCTCCTTGATGCCCTCCATCATCGCGGTGAACATGTCGAAGCCCTCGCGCTGGTACTCGACCAGCGGGTCGCGCTGCGCCATGGCCCGCAGACCGATGCCCTCCTGGAGGTAGTCCATCTCGTAGAGGTGCTCGCGCCAGCGGCGGTCCAGCACCGAGAGGACGACCCGACGCTCCAGCTCGCGCATGATCTCCGCGCCGAGCTGGTCCTCGCGGGCGCCGTACTGCGCCTGGATGTCCTCCTGGATGACCTTGGTGAGGAACTCCGGGGTGAGCCCGGCGGTGCCGCCGGCCTCCTCCTCCAGCTCCTCCAGGTCCAGGGTGACGGGGTAGAGCTGCTTCAGCGCGGTCCAGAGCTTGTCGAGGTCCCAGTCGTCCTCGAAGCCCTCGCCGGTGGCCGCCTTGACGTACGCCTCGACGGTGTCGTCCATGAAGTGGCCGACCTGCTCCTGGAGGTCCTCGCCCTCCAGCACGCGGCGGCGCTCGCCGTAGATGACCTCGCGCTGGCGGTTCAGCACCTCGTCGTACTTGAGGACGTTC
Organism: Kitasatospora sp. NPDC058218; assembly: GCF_042882445.1. Classification (NCBI taxonomy): domain Bacteria; kingdom Bacillati; phylum Actinomycetota; class Actinomycetes; order Kitasatosporales; family Streptomycetaceae; genus Kitasatospora; species Kitasatospora sp. NPDC058218. Next base: position 24,932 of record NZ_JBHVWC010000081.1, read on the forward strand.
TTGCGGATCTCGAAGTTCTGCTGCTCGACCTGGGTCTGCGCCGAGGCGATGGCGCGGGTGACCATCTTCGACTCGATCGGCACGTCCTCGGGCACGTTGGCCATCGAGAGCACGCGCTCGACCATGCCGGCCTTGAACAGGCGCATCAGGTCGTCGCCGAGCGACAGGTAGAAGCGGGACTCGCCCGGGTCGCCCTGACGGCCGGAGCGGCCGCGCAGCTGGTTGTCGATCCGGCGGGACTCGTGCCGCTCGGTGCCGAGGACGTAGAGGCCACCGGCCTCCTTGACCTCGTCCTGCTCCGCCTTCACGGACGCCTTGGCCTTCTCCAGCGCGGCCGGGAACGCCTCCTCGTACTCCTCCGGGGTGTCCACCGGGGTGATGCCGCGCTGGGCCAGCTCGGCCGCCGCGAGGTGGTCGGAGTTGCCGCCGAGCATGATGTCGGTACCACGGCCGGCCATGTTGGTGGCGACGGTCACGGCGCCCTTGCGGCCCGCCTGCGCGACGATCTGCGCCTCGCGCTCGTGGTGCTTGGCGTTCAGCACCTCGTGCGGGATGCCGCGCTTGCGCAGCTCCTGCGACAGGTACTCGGACTTCTCCACCGACACGGTGCCGACCAGCACCGGCTGGCCCTTCTCGTGCTTCTCGGCGATGTCCTCGACCACGGCGGCGAACTTGGCCGGCTCGGACTTGTAGATCAGGTCGGGCTGGTCGATGCGCAGCGGCGACCTGTTGGTCGGGATGGGCACCACGCCGAGCTTGTAGATCTGGTGGAACTCGGCCGCCTCGGTGGTGCCGGTACCGGTCATGCCGGAGAGCTTGTCGTACAGGCGGAAGAAGTTCTGCAGGGTGATGGTGGCCAGCGTCTGGTTCTCGTTCTGGACCTCCACCCCCTCCTTGGCCTCGATCGCCTGGTGCATGCCCTCGTTGTAGCGACGGCCGGCCAGGATGCGGCCGGTGTGCTCGTCGACGATCATGACCTCGCCGTTCATCACGACGTAGTCCTTGTCCCGCTTGTACAGCTCCTTGGCCTTGATGGCGTTGTTCAGGAAGCCGACCAGCGGGGTGTTCACCGACTCGTAGAGGTTGTCGATGCCGAGGTAGTCCTCGACCCGGGTGACACCCTCCTCCAGCACGCCGACGGTGCGCTTCTTCTCGTCGACCTCGTAGTCGCGCTCGATCTTCAGGCGCTGCACCAGCTTGGCGAAGTCGGCGTACCACTTGGTCGCCTGGTCCGCCGGACCGGAGATGATCAGGGGGGTGCGGGCCTCGTCGATGAGGATCGAGTCGACCTCGTCGACCACCGCGAAGTTGTGTCCGCGCTGGACGAGTTCGTCCTTCGACCAGGCCATGTTGTCGCGCAGGTAGTCGAAGCCGAACTCGTTGTTGGTGCCGTACGTGATGTCCATCGCGTACTGGCGCTTGCGCTCGGCGGGCGTCATGTTGCCCAGGATCACGCCGACTTCGAGGCCGAGGAAGCGGTGCACCCGGCCCATCCACTCCGAGTCGCGCTCGGCGAGGTAGTCGTTGACGGTGATCAGGTGCACGCCCTTGCCGGTCAACGCGTTGAGGTACGTGGGCAGGGTGCCGACCAGGGTCTTGCCCTCACCGGTGCGCATCTCGGCCACGTAGCCGAGGTGCAGCGCGGCGCCACCCATGATCTGGACGTCGTAGTGCCGCTGGCCGAGCACTCGCCGGGCGGCCTCGCGAACGGTCGCGAACGCCTCCGGGAGGACGTCGTCCAGGGACTCACCGTCGGTGATCCGCTGCTTGTACTCGTCGGTCAGCGCGCGCAGCTCGGCGTCGGTGAGGTTGACGAAGTCCTCTTCGATGGAGTTGACCTGGGCAGCAATCCGCTGCAGCTTGCGAAGGATCTTGCCTTCGCCGGCGCGCAGGATCTTGTCGAAGACGGACACTTGGGCGGGCTCCTTGCCTGTATTGGCACTGGACGACTGCACGACGGGTTTACCCCACCGCACGGGCCATCGTATGCGAGGAGTCCAACGCCCCGGGAGGTGCGTCAGCACGCTATTCCCGTGTCACCCCTGTGGGCACCTGCCCGATAGCACCGTTCACCGGGGCAAAACGGTCAGCCGTCCGGGTAGTTGGCCGGTCGAGGGGGATATTGGGATGCCCGGTTTCCTTTCTGCACGGAATAATCCGCTCATGGCAGAGCATCCCGAGCCCCCCGCCCCCGGCACCCTCGTCACCGAACGCCTGCTGCTGCGGCCGCCGCAGGAGTCCGACCTGGACGCGATCTTCGAAGCCTGCCAGGACGAGGAGATCCAGCGCTGGACGGTCGTCCCCAGCCCGTACCTGCGCAAGGACGCGGAGTACTTCGTCAACGACCTGGCCGCCAACGGCCGGCGCACCGGCGACGCCCTCGTCTGGTGCGTGGTCGAGCGCGCCGGCGGGGCCCTGGTCGGGACCCAGGGGCTGGTCCGCACCCCCGGCCGGCCGGGTTGCGCCGAGATCGGCTGGTGGGCCACCAGGGAGCACCGCGGCCGCGGATTCACCGTCGAGGCCGCCCGCGCGGTCGCCCGCCACGGGCTCACCGAGCTGGGCCTGCGCCGGCTGGAGTGGGTCGCCTACGTGGGCAACGAGGGCTCCCGCGCGGTCGCCGAGAAGGTCGGCTTCCGCTTCGAGGGCACCCTGCGCTCGTACGCCGAGCAGCGCGGCGAGTTCCGCGACTCCTGGGTCGCCGGGCTGCTCGCCACCGACCTCGCCACCGACCTCGCCGACTGACCGCCCCCGCCGCACCGACCGACCGCCCCTCCCGGAGCCACTGCCGCGGCTCCGGGAGGGGCGTTGTCGGTGCCGCCCTCTACCCTCGCCGACATGACCGTCATGACTCCCGCCACGACCCTCGGCGCCGACGAGGCCCGCCGCATCGCCCTGCGCGCGCAGGGCCTGCTCGGCGCACCGGACCGCCGGGGCGGCGTGCGCGGGGTGCTGCGCCACCTCGGCGCCGTCCAGCTCGACACCATCTCGGTGCTGGCCCGCTCGCACGAGCTGGTCCCGTACGCGCGGCTCGGCGCCGTCGGCCGGCCCGCCGTCGAAGCGGCCTACTGGGGTGCCGGGGCGAGCTTCGAGTACTGGTCGCACGCGGCCTGCATCCTGCCGATCGAGGAGTGGCCGCTCTTCGCGTTCCGCCGCCGCCGCTACCGCGAGCGCGCCCACGTCTGGGGCATGCAGGTGGACGCCGCCACCTACCGGTCCGTGCTGGCCAAGCTGCGCGACGAGGGGCCGCTCACCTCGACCGGGCTGGGCGGCGCCAAGAAGACGGCCGACTGGTGGGACTGGTCCGACACCAAGATCGCGGTGGAACGCGCCCTGGCCTTCGGCGACGTGGTCTGCACCGAGCGCCGGAGCTGGAAGCGGGTCTACGCACTGGCCGAACAGGCCGTCCCCGCCGAGCTGTTCGAGCCGGAGCCGACCGACGAGGACTGCCTGCGCACCCTGGTCGCGCAGGCCGGCGCCGCACTCGGCGTGGCCACCCGGGCCGACCTGCTGGACTACCACCGGCTGAAGGCCGAGCAGTTGGACCCGGTGCTCGCCGACTCCGGCCTGGTCCCGGTGGAGGTCGCCGGCTGGGGCCCGGCCGGCGCCCCCGCCGCGGCCTGGGCCGATCCGGCCGCACTCGCCGCCGCGCCGCGCGGCCGGCACCGCACCACGCTGCTCTCCCCGTTCGACTCGCTGATCTGGGACCGCCCGCGCACCGAGCGGATCTTCGGCATGACGCACCGGCTGGAGGCCTACACCCCCAAGCACAAGCGGGTGCACGGCTACTTCGCGATGCCGCTGCTGGCCGGCGGTCGGTTGGTGGGCCGGGTCGATCCGGCCCGGGAGGGAAGGACGTTGGTGGCCCGCCAGGTCTCGCTGGACTCCGCGCGGCACGTCGAGGCGCTGGCCACCGCCCTGCGCGAGGCGGCCGCCTGGGTGGGCTGCGACGGCGTCCGCGTGGAGGCGCTGGACGACGAGGCGCTGCGCCCGGCACTGGAGAGGCTGCTGGCCGACTGAGCCGCCGGGCGGACCGCGGGCTCCGTCACCCTATTTCGAGGATCTTCTCCCGCATCGCGTAGACCACGGCCTCCATCCGGGAGTGCAGCTGGAGCTTCTCCAGGATGTTGCGCACGTGGTTCTTCACGGTGTTCTCGCTGATGAACAGCTCCTTGGCGATCTCCCGGTTGTTCATCCCGGTGGCCACCAGCTTCAGCACCTCCAACTCCCGGTCGGTCAACCGGGGTGCGGGCACCAGGTCCCGGTCGTCGGAGCGGCGCTGGATCATCGCCTTGAACTCGGTGAGCAGCTTGGAGGCCATCGACGGGCTGATCTGCGACTGCCCGTCGGCGACCGCCCGGATCGCGGTGGCGACCTCGTCGGTGGAGATCTCCTTGAGCAGGTAGCCGGTGGCCCCCGCCTTGATCGCCTCGTAGAGGTCGGCTTCCTCGTCGCTTATCGTCAGCATGATGATCTTGGTGCTGGGCGCCACGTCCTTGATCGCCGTGCACGCCTCGATCCCGCTGCGGCGGGGCATCCGAACATCCATCAGAATGATGTCGGGCAGCAGGTCGGCGGCCTTCAGCACGGCCTCCGCGCCGTCCCCCGCCTCGCCGACGACCGTGATGTCCTCCTCCTCGGCGAGCACGATCTCCAGGCCGCGGCGGAACAGCGCGTGGTCGTCCACCACCAGGACGCGGATCGGCTCCCTCCGGCGCGGGGCGTAGTCGAGGTCCTCCCCCGACCCCCGCGCCACCCCCCCGACCGGCCCCGCACCGGGCCCCAGCCCGAAGTGATCCCCCATCCGCTCCTCCCCCGTCGCCGGTCGTCGTTCGCCAATCATTCCACGCCCCGGACGCCCTCCGGTCACCCTCCGACGCCGATTGCCCCGCATCGGGTGACCCCCCGGGGCCCGGACCTGCCCGGACCAGGCCGGACCGGCCCGCAGCGGCCCCGCGGTCGGCCCGGAACGCCGGTGACCCCGGCGGCCACGGCCGCCGGGGTCACCACTCCCACACTGCTCGGACGATCAGTCCTCGTCGTCGGCTCCACCGATCGCGCCGCCGGCACCGCCACCCGGCCCGGCCGATCCGTCGGCCTTCAGGTGGATGACGCCGTAGTTGTAACCGTGCCGGCGGTAGACGACGCTCGGCAGGCCGCTGTCCTTCTCCACGAACAGGTAGAAGTCGTGGCCGACCAGTTCCATCTCGTAGAGCGCCTGGTCCAGCGCCATGGGGGCGGCCGGGTGGGTCTTCTCCCGGACCACCAGCGGGCCTTCGCCCTCCACTTCCAGGGATCCCATCATGGTCTTGCGGACGGCCCCGTTGGTCTCGCCCTCCGGCTGCGTCGTGTCGGGCAGCGCGGCCAGGGCCGCGGTCGCCTCGGCGACGCTGATGGGGGTGCGACCGTTGCCGCCCTTGTGCACCCGGCGCCGGTCTGCGGACTTGCGCAGCTGCGCGTCGAGCTTCGCCGAAGCCAGGTCGAGCGCCGCGTACGGGTCACCGGCGGCGGCCTCGGCCCGGATCACCGGACCGCGGGTACGGAGAGTGATCTCCACCCGCTCGGACCGGTCGGCCTGACGCGGGTTGTGCTCCTTGGACACCTCGACGTCGAGGCTGATCACCTTGCCGTCGAACTTCTGGACCTTCTCCAGCTTCTCGGCCACGTGCTCGCGGAACCTCTTGGGCACCTCGGTCTTGCGGCCCTTGACGACGATGTCCACGCAGAACTCCGATCCCTCGTGCTGACGCCGATCCGGGTGCTACCGGATCGGGCTGAGACCCAGCCGGACCAGCCAATCCACTGCTAGCCCTCCGCCTCCGCCGCGAGCGACGGAAACGACTGGCCCTCACCTCACTTCCTCCCCACCAGGGACGGTTGAAACCCCCTGGAGCCTCATCGAACACCTCACACGGGGTTTTCGCCTCCCCAAGCGGGAATACGGGTGTGACCCGATGCCGTGGGCTGGCAGTCAAGCTGTTGCACCCTGTCTACCCTCCTGCGAGTGAAGCATGAGTAAATACCTGGACAACACCCCCCGTACGGCGCATCCTGTGCTCACTCTCCGTGCCTGCCGCCGCCAGGAGCAGCCGTGCCGCCCACTCCCGTCCCCACCCGCCCGCAGACCGCCCAAGGGCCGTTCGGCCACGCACTGGCCGGGCTGCTGGAGGTGCTGCTGCCGGCCCGCTGCGCCGGCTGCGGTGCCGACCGCACCCAGCTCTGCCCGGCCTGCCGCTGCGCCCTGGCCACCGCCCGGCCCGGCCCCACGGCGCTGCCCTGGGTGCACGCCGCCGCCCCGTACGCCGACCCGGTCCGACAGCTGCTGCTCGCCCACAAGGAGCGCGGCGCGCTGCGACTGGCCGGGCCGCTCGGCGAAGCACTCGCCCGGGCCGTGCGCTCCTCGCTCGGGCCGCGGGCCGGGCTGGCGCCACTGCTGCTGGTGCCGATGCCCTCCGCCCGCTCCGCCGTCCGGGCCCGCGGGCACGATCCGACGCTGCGGCTGGCCGGCGCCGCCGCCCGGTCACTGCGCCGGGCCGGGGTGGACGCCCGGGCCGCCGCCCTGCTGCGGCACACCCGGCCGGTCGCGGACCAGGCCGGTCTCAGCGCCGCCGAGCGGCGGCGCAACCTGCACGGCGCGCTCACCGTCCTGCCGCGGGCGGACTGCCGGCTGACCGGCCGTCAGCCGGTCCTGGTGGACGACCTGGTGACCACCGGCGCCAGTCTCGCCGAGGCCGCCCGGGCGCTGGCCCGCGCCGGGCTCCCGCCGAAGGCGGCCGCCACCGTCGCGGCCGCCGTCCCGCACCGGCCCGGCGGCCCGCCCGGCCACCGCGCGAGCGGGCCCCGCCCCTGGTAGCCCGGACCGGCCGGCCCGGACCACGTGGCCCGGCCGCCCGAACGGGGCCGCGGCCCGCGGGCCGGGCGACTCAGCCCGGATAGATGAAGGAGGACGCCCGGAAGTTCAGGACGAGCTCCCGCCACTGGCTGTTGACCAGCCGGTAGATCTTGCCGTCGGCGGCCTGCCGGGCGAGCACCGGCGGCGCCTGGTTCATGGTGTCGACACGCGACTCCGCCGCCTCGGCCGAGGCCATCCCCTCACCGCCCTGGGACGGGGCCTCACTGCTCTGCGAGCCGTCCGTGCTGATGTAGTGCAGCTGCTGCAGGCGGCCCTTCTCCTTGCCCAGCACCAGCAGCTGGTCGGCCTCCGCCCAGGACACCGAGGCGATCTCGGTGACCGCCGGGGCGACGCGGCGCAACCCGGTGATCCGCGCGATGGGCGCGTCCTTGGTGCCGTCGTGCACCACCAGGCCGAGCCAGAGCGACTGCGCCCCGCGCTGGTCCCGGAACACCAGGGCGATCCGGACGCCGTCCGAGGAGATCTTGAGGTCCTGCAGGACCTGCCCGTCGGGGCCGTCGACCGGAACCGTGAGCGGGGGCAGGTTGCCCCGCACCATCACCACCCGGCGGTTCTGCGGATCGCGGTCCACCACCCAGAGGTCGCCGTGGCCGTCCCAGCTGGGCGAGGTCAGGCCGTCCTCCTCCTTCTGGCCCGACCGGACCGGGGTGGTGAGCACCGCCTCGGGCATGGCCTGCGCGCCGTCCGACAGCGCCACCGTGTAGAGCTGGTGGCCCTTCCCGCCGATCGCCGCCGCCCGCTCGCCGTCGCGCGCCACCGCGATCGTGCCGAGCGGCTCCTTGCCGTTCGGCTGCGGCTTGCCGAGCGGGCCGCGCACCGGGGTGCCGTCACCCGTCTCCTGGGCCTCGACCAGGACGCCGTTGTCGGCCCGCTGGAAGAACTGCTTCTGGGAGTCCGCTCCGGCCAGCGCGCCGGGGCCGGTCCTGGACAGGTCGCCGCGGGTCGCCTGGCAGCCGGTGTTGCGGGGGCCCTTCAGGTCCAGCTTGTCCACCTGCCCCTTGCCCTGGTCGGCGAGGGTGTAGAAGAGCTGGGCGGCCATCCGCTTGCAGAGCATCGCGCCGCCGAGGTCGACGCCGGAGAGCACCACGTGGGCGGCGCGGGCCTCGTCGAGGCTCACCCGCTCGACCGCGGTGCCGGGCGGGAAGGCGGTCCGGGCCACCGGCGCCAGCCAGTCGGACGGACCGGCGACCACGGCCTTGGCGGCCGAGGCCACCGGGTCTATTCGGCGCCGCAGGTAGATCGGGTCGGCGATCAGGACCTCCGGGCTGCCGACCGTCGAGCTGCCGGGCGCGGACGGGTCGTCGGCCGCGTAGAAGAAGCGGTCCACCTGGCGGTAGCTGAGACGGAAGTTGGTCTCGTTCATGAGCACGCCGTCGGGCAGCGCGTCGATCCGCCACTCGCCGCTCTTCTTCTCCCGGACGAACGAGAACTGGAAGTCGACGTCCTTCTGCCCGTCCAGGAAGGTGTACGAGTGCTTGGCGTCCACCTCGGCGACGACCTTGCCGGACACCGGGGCGGCGAACGAGGTGTCGGCCTCGGCCAAGGTCTGGGTGGACAGCGAGGGGGTGGCGGAGAGCACCTGGATGCGCGCGTCCGGCTTCCACTTCGCCGCCGCCTCGTCCGTGAGGTACATCCGGGCGGTGTCGTAGCTCTCGTCGGCGGTCACGGCGTCCAGGAAGCCGGCCAGCAGATCGCGCGGCTTGGCGCCCTTGGGGGGCGCCATCGGAAAGACCCTGACCTGCAGGTTCTTGTCCACCGCGTCCTGTGCCAGCTCGACCTTGCTGACGCCGCCGGAGTCCGGCATGGCCGCGCAGCCGCCGGCCAGCAGGGTGCCCAGCACCACGCCGGCCACCGCGGCCAGCCGCGGCTCAGTCCTGCTGGTCCTTCGCACGCTGCGACCCCTCCGTGTCCGTCCCGGCCGTGCCGTGCACGGCCTCCGCCGTCCCCGCCGCTCCCGGTTCCGCCGTCCGCTGGGCCACCGAGGGCCACCCGGGCGTCGGGTCCACCATGACCTGGGCTCCGGTGGCACCGTACCCGGCGCCCACGGCCCGCACGTCCGAGGGGTCGGTCCGCGGCCCCGCGGGCAGTCGGCGGGTGCCCAGCCCCGGGCCGATGCTCAGCACGCCGCCGAGGCCGCTGCCGAACCCGCCGTCGCCGGAGCCCTCCGGGGTCTCCGGGACGGCCGGCTCCTCGGTGGCGGTCAGCGCGGTGGCACCGCCCGGACGCATCGCCCGCCGGTACGGCGCCCCGCTGGGGCCGAGGCCCCGGTTGTTGCGCGAGTCCTCCGGCTCCAGCCGGAACGGTGCCCGGCTGATCTCGCCGCCGCGGGTGCGCGGCAGGGTGAGCCGGAAGTGCGAGCCGCCGCCGGGTTCGCCCCAGGCCTGCAGCCAGCCGCCGTGCAGGTGCGCGTCCTCGACGGCGATGGACAGGCCCAGGCCGGTACCGCCGGTGGTCCGCACCCGGGACGGGTCGGCCCGCCAGAAGCGGTGGAAGACCCGGGACGCCTCGCCGGGCTTGAGTCCGATGCCGTAGTCGCGCACGCCGACCGCGACGGCGCCGTCCGCCGAGCCCAGCCGGACCACGACGTCCCGGCCCTCACCGTGCTCCAGCGCGTTGACCACGAGGTTGCGCAGGATGCGCTCGATCCGGCGGGAGTCGACCTCCGCCAGCACCGGCTCGCCGTCGCCGCGGATCACCACGGCGCTGCCCTTGGCCTGGGCCAGCGGGTCGGCGGCCTCCACCACCCGGGTGACGATCTCGCGCAGGTCGACCGGCTCGGCGTCCAGGATCGCGGCGCCGGCGTCGAACCGGCTGATCTCCAGCAGGTCGGCGAGCAGCGACTCGAAGCGGTCCAGCTGGCCCTGGAGCAGCTCGGCCGAGCGGGCCGCCATCGGGTCCAGGTCCTCGCGGCTGTCGTAGATCAGGTCCGCGGCCATCCGGACGGTGGTCAGCGGAGTGCGCAGCTCGTGCGAGACGTCCGAGACGAACCGCCGCTGCACCCGGGAGAGCTCCTCCAGCTGGCGGATCTGCGCCTGCAGCGCGTTGGCCATCCGGTTGAAGGACTCGCCGAGCCGGGCGATGTCGTCCGTCCCGGTGACCTTCATCCGCTCTTCCAGGTGGCCGGCGGCCAGCCGCTCCGAGATCCCGGCGGCCATCCGGACCGGGGTGACCACCTGGCGCACGACCAGCCAGGCGATCCCGCCCATCAGGATCACCACGAAGACGCCGGCGGTGGCGAGCGTCCCGGTGACCAGGCCGAGGGTGTCGGTCTCCTGGCCGAAGGAGAAGACGTAGTACAGCTCGTAGGAGATGTTGTTGGGGCCGGTGAACTGCATGCCGATGGCCAGGCCGGGCTCGGTGTGTCCACCGCTGTCGACGGACCGGTGGATCAGCGTCGGCTGGTCGAAGATCTGGCCGGGCTCCGCCGAGACCTTGGCCCGCAGGGTGTCGGGGATGCTGATCGGCGAGATGTCACCGGTGTAGCGCGGCCCGAGGCCGGCGGTCTCCGGCAGGACGGTCTTGCCGTCGCGCACCATGGCGATCACCGAGTAGACGTTCTGCCCGCTGGCCGCGAGGTCGCCGACCTGCCCGAGCAGCCAGGTGCCGGTGTCCTCGACGGTCTGGTCGGCTGCCGCGCCGACCTTGAGCCGCAGGTCCTTCGCCTCGTCGATCTTCTTCAGCTCGGTCTGGAAGCCGGCCCGGGCCTGGCTGCGCGCCGAGTCCTGCTTGGTCTCCAGCAGCCCGTTGCGCACCTGGGCCACCACCACCACGCCCAGGACCAGCACCACCACGACGGAGAGCATCAGGGTGGCCGCGACCACCCGCAGCTGGATGGAGCGGTGGTAGAGCGCCGACAGCCGGCGCAGGGGCCGGCGCAGCTGACGGATCACGGGCGTGAGCAGCGCGGCGGGCCCGCGTCGGCGGCGGCTGCGCGTGGTGGAACTCAGCACGTCCCCGCGCACCGCGGAGCCCCCGTCGGTCGCGGACTCCGACGGGGTGTCGTCAGCCTGGTACGTCACGTCAGCTGGGCCCGGCCTTGTAGCCGACGCCACGAACGGTCACCACGATCTCGGGGCGCTCCGGGTCCTTCTCGATCTTGGACCGGAGCCGCTGGACGTGGACGTTCACCAGTCGGGTGTCCGCCGCGTGGCGGTAGCCCCAGACCTGCTCCAGCAGCACCTCGCGGGTGAACACCTGCCAGGGCTTGCGGGCCAGCGCGACGAGCAGGTCGAACTCCAGCGGGGTCAGCGGGATGCCCCGGCCGTCCCGCTTCACGGAGTGGCCGGCCACGTCGATCACCAGATCGCCGATGGTCAGCTGCTCGGGAGTCGGCTCCTCGGCGCGGCGCAGTCGGGCTCGTACTCGGGCCACCAGCTCCTTGGGCTTGAACGGCTTGGTGACATAGTCATCGGCCCCCGACTCCAGGCCCACCACGACGTCGACCGTGTCGGTCTTCGCGGTCAGCATGACGATCGGGATGCCGGACTCGGCCCGGATCTGCCGGCAGACGTCGATGCCGTCCCGTCCGGGCAGCATCAGGTCCAGCAGGACCAGATCGGGCTTGGTCTCCCGGAACGCGGCTAGCGCCTTGTCCCCATCCGCGACGAAAAACGGCTCAAAACCTTCACCACGCAGCACAATGCCGAGCATCTCGGCCAGTGCGGAGTCGTCATCAACGACGAGGACGCGTCCCTTCATGCGTCCATCTTCTCATTACCGGATTGTGACCTGCCGCACAGCAGTCCCATTGCGCCAGAACGGCCAAGTGGCGACCCGGCAAATTCAGGCCATACCGGACGAATGACGTGGACCGAACCGCCCCGGGCACCCCCCGGGCCACCTGCGGGCCACGTCCGGGCCACGTGCCGACCGCCCCGCGGGCTCCTGTTGCCGTTCAGCAACCGGATACCCCTGGGGGCCGTCCGGCCACCATGGCACGATGGGCGCTGCGCGCGGGTGAAGATCCACCCGGCCCCGCGAACCCTGACGCCCCTCCGAGGAGCAGTGATGACCGACACTCCGGGCTGGGCCTCGCCCAGCTCGTCCGAGCCGCCCCGCGACGACACCCGGCCCCCGGCCGACACGTCCGCCGCCGTGCCCGGGCAGTCGGTACCACCCCACGCCGCCCCCGCCGCGCCCCCCGCCTGGGGCACCGGCCACGGCGGCCCCCAGCAGGGCGGCCCCGCGTACGGCGGCCAGGGCCCGCAGGGGCCGCACGGCCAGTACGGCTGGGGCGTGCCGACCAGCCCCAAGCCCGGCGTCATCCCGCTGCGCCCGCTCGGCCTCGGCGAGATCCTCGACGGAGCCGTCTCCACCATCCGCAAGCACTGGCGCACCACGCTGGGCCTCTCGCTCGGCGTCGCCGTCATCGAGCAGGCCGCCGTCACCGGCACCCAGCTGGCCGTGAACGGTGACACCGGCGACCTCACCCCGGTGCTCTCGGCCCTGGTGAGCCTGCCGGTGACCATGCTGCTCAGCGTCGTCGCCGCCGCCCTGCTGACCATGGTGGTCAGCCGCGCCATCCTCGGGCAGTCCGCCACCGTCCGGGACGCCTGGCGGGGCGCGCGCCCCCGGATGCTCCAGCTGACCGGCCTCACCCTGCTGACCGGCCTGATCGGCGCCGGCGTGGTGCTGCTCGGCTTCGCCCCGATGATCGGCTACCTGCTGGCCGGCGCGGACGAACCCGTCATCGCGGCCCTGCTCTTCGTCGTCGGCCTGCTCAGCATCCCGGTCGCGATCTGGATCTGGATCCAGCTCAGCCTGGCCGCCCCCGCCCTGATGCTGGAGAAGCAGGGCGTCATCACGGCGCTCTCCCGCTCGCGCCGGCTGGTCCGCGGCTCCTGGTGGCGGCTGTTCGGCATCAACCTCCTCAGCCAGGTGCTGGCCGGCATCGTCGCCGGGATCATCAGCGTGCCGTTCACGATCGCCGGCCTGGTCCTGGGCTTCGACGACCTCGTCGGCCAGGTCGACGCCGGTGACCCGGCCACCCTGCCCACCGCCGTGCTGATCACCACGGCGATCGCCGGCGTGATCGCCTCCACCATCACCATCCCGTTCACCGCCACCATCGGCGTGCTGCTCTACGTCGACCAGCGGATCCGGCGCGAGGCCCTGGACATCGAGCTCGCCCGCGCCGCGGGCCTGCCCGAGTACGGCGGCGCCGGCTGGGGCGACCAGACCGGCCCGAACCCGGCGAGGCTCTGAACCGGATGCCGAACTGGGGGGAGAAAGCGCTGGCGGCGAGCGGCGCTCCGGTCACCGTGCCACGTGACCCGGCCCGTGACGCCGCCCGCGACGAGCTGCTCAACGCGGACTACCACCGGCACGACCCGAGCCTCCAGCAGCGGGTCTACGACTGGGTCATGGACCGGATCGACGACGCGCTCGCCACCATCGCCGGCGACGGCACCAGCGGCACCACCGGTCTGATCCTCTTCCTGGTGGTCGCCGTCCTGATCGCCGCCGCCCTCTGGTGGCGGTTCGGCGCACCGAAGCGGGCCGCCCGCACCGTGCTCGACGTCTTCGGCGGCGCCGGACCGCGCAGCGCCGACCAGTACCGGGCCGACGCCGAGCGGCACGCCGCGGCCGGCCAGTGGTCCGAGGCCGTCCGCGAGCAGATGCGCGCCGTCGTCCGGGCCCTGGAGGAGCGCACCCTGCTCGACACCCGCCCCGGCCGCACCGCCGACGAGGCCGCCGCCGAAGCCGGCCGGGCCCTGCCCGCGCACGCCGCCGCCCTCACCGCGGCGGCCCGCACCTTCGACGACATCGCCTACGGCGACCGCACCGCCGACCGGGCCGCGTACCAGCTGCTGCGCGACCTCGACCAGACCCTGGAACGCGCCCGCCCGGCGTTCGCCGCGGCCGCGGGAGGAACGGCATGACCAGCACCACCCCCGGCCCGGCCGCGCCGCCGGCCCCCGGCGGGCCCGCGCCCTCGGTGCCGCTCACGCCCGACGCACCGCCGCGGACCGCTCCCGGCACCAGCAGCCTCGCACCCACCGGCCGCGGCCTCTGGCGCCGCTCGCGCTGGTACCTGCTGACCGCCGCACTCCTGCTGCTCGCCTCCGCCGCCCTGGCCGGCCTCAACCAGGAGCGCCGCTACCCCCCGCTCGACCCGCGCTCCTACGACGCCTCCGGCTCCCACGCCGTCGTCGCGCTGCTCCAGCGCGAGGGCCTCCAGGTCGACGTCACCGCCGACCTCCCCGCCCGCCCCGCCGGCAACGACACCCTCGTCGTCCCCGAGCCCGACCTGCTCGGCGCCGACCAGTTGCGCGCCCTCGCCGCCGCCCGGCACGGCCGACTGGTCCTGATCTCCCCCGGCCCCGCAGCGCTCAGCGCCCTCGCCCCCGGTGTCCGCCCCTCCGAGGAGGGCGGCGGCGCCCCCTACGCCGCCGTCCGCAGCACCGCCGCCCAGTGCGCGCTCACCGAGGCCGTCCGGGCCGGCACCGCCCACCTCGGCGGCCTGCTCTACACCACCGGCAGCCGCGGCGAGGGCTGCTACCCGCGCGGCCACGGCTACCCGCTGGTCGTCGTGCAGACCGGCAAGGGAACCGAGGTCGTCGTCCTCGGCAGCGGCGACTTCCTCAGCAACGAGCTGATGAAGAAGGACGGCAACGCCTCCCTGGCGCTCGGCCTGCTCGGCTCGCAGCCGCGCCTCACCTGGCACCTGCCCGACTACGCCGCCCCGGTCCGCGACGGCGGCGGCGACAAGCAGTTCACCGACTTCATCCCCGACGGCTGGCGCTGGGCCGCCTACCAGCTCGGCATCGCCACGCTGCTCACCGCGCTCTGGCGCGCCCGCCGGCTCGGCCCGGTCATCAGCGAGAACCTGCCCGTCGTGGTCCGCGCCGCCGAGACCACCGAGGGCCGCGCCCGCCTCTACCGCCGCGCCAAGGCCCGGGGCCGCGCCGCCGACGCCCTGCGCCGCGCCGCCGCGCACCGCCTCGCACCCACCCTGGGCGTCCCGCCCACCGCCGCCGGCGCACCCGACCCCACCGCGCTCTGCGCGGCCGTCGTCGACCGCCTCCCCGACCGACCCGCCGGAGACGCACGGGCCCTCCTGTACGGCCCGCCCCCGGCCGACGACGCCGCGCTGCTGCGGCTCGCCGACGACCTCGACACCCTCGAAAGGCAGGTACGGAAGCCGTGACCGAGCAGGCCACCGCCACCCCCGTCTCCACCCCCGGCACGGCGACCGCCACCCACGGCGCTCCCGGCGCTCCCGGCACCCCCGGCACCCCCGGGGCCGCCGACGACCCGCGCCAGGCGCTCACCGCCCTGCGCGCCGAGATCGCCAAGGCCGTGGTCGGCCAGGACGCCGCCGTCACCGGGCTGGTCGTCGCCCTGCTCTGCGGCGGCCACGTGCTGCTGGAGGGCGTCCCCGGCGTCGCCAAGACCCTGTTGATCCGCACCCTCTCCACCGCGCTCAGCCTGGACACCAAGCGGATCCAGTTCACCCCCGACCTGATGCCCGGCGATGTCACCGGCTCCCTGGTCTACGACGCCCGCACCGCCGAGTTCTCCTTCCAGCCCGGCCCGGTCTTCACCAACCTGCTGCTCGCCGACGAGATCAACCGCACGCCGCCGAAGACCCAGGCCGCGCTGCTGGAGGCCATGGAGGAGCACCAGGTCACCGTCGACGGCGAGCCCCGTGCGCTGCCGGCCCCGTTCCTGGTCGCCGCCACCCAGAACCCGGTCGAGTACGAGGGCACCTACCCGCTGCCCGAGGCCCAGCTCGACCGCTTCCTGCTCAAGCTGATCCTGCCGCTGCCCGACCGCGACCAGGAGTTCCAGGTCCTCGCCAGGCACGCCTCCGGCTTCGACCCGCGCAACCTCGCCGCGGCGGGCGTCCGCCCGGTCGCCGGCCCCGAGCACATCGCCGCCGCCCGCGCGCAGATCGCCAAGCTCACCGTCGCCCCCGAGGTGCTCGCCTACATCGTCGACCTCTGCCGGGCCACCCGGCAGTCCCCGTCGCTCTCCATCGGCGTCTCCCCGCGCGGCGCCACCGCCCTGCTCGGCGCCTCCCGCGCCTGGGCCTGGCTGGCCGGCCGCGACTACGTCACCCCCGACGACGTCAAGGCCCTCGCCCTGCCGACCCTGCGGCACCGCGTCGCGCTGCGCGCCGAGGCCGAGATGGAGGGCGTCACCGCCGACTCCGTCATCCAGGCCGTCCTGGCCCAGACGCCCGCGCCCCGCTGACCGCCCGCCCCGCCCCGTTCACGAAGGAGCGCACCGCATGGCCCTCACCGGGCGAACCGCCCTGCTCGCCGCACTCGGCGCGCTCGTCGTGGGCCTGCTCCTGCCGTCCTTGAGCGGGATCGCCGCCGTCACCGGCACGGTCCTGCTCGCGGTCGTCGTCGACCTGGTGCTCGCCGCCCCCGTCCGCAGCCTGCGGATCAGCCGGGGCGGCGACACCACCGTCCGGCTCGGCGAGCCCGCCTCCGTCGAACTGACCGTCACCAACCCGTCCGGCCGCCCGCTCCGAGGCCTCGTCCGCGACGCCTGGGCGCCGTCCGCCTGGCGACGCGGCACCGAGATCGCCGCGTCCCGGCACAGCCTGCGCATCCCCGGCGGCGAGCGGCGACGCGCCACCACCGTGCTCACCCCGACCCGGCGCGGCGACCACCACGCCCACAAGGTGACGATCCGTTCCATCGGCCCGCTCGGCCTCGCCGGACGTCAGGGCTCGCACCTCGTCCCGTGGACGGTCCGCGCCCTGCCCCCGTTCAACAGCCGCAAGCACCTGCCGTCCCGGCTCGCCCGGCTGCGCGAACTCGACGGCCGCACCTCCGTCCTGACCCGGGGCCAGGGCACCGAGTTCGACTCGCTGCGCGAGTACCTGCCCGGCGACGACATCCGCTCCATCGACTGGCGTGCCAGCGCCCGCCGGAACACCGTCGCCGTCCGCACCTGGCGCCCCGAGCGCGACCGGCACATCCTGATCCTCCTCGACACCGGCCGCACCTCCGCCGGCCGGGTCGGCGACGCCCCCCGCCTGGACGCCTCGCTCGACGCCGCGCTGCTGCTCACCGCACTCGCCACCAAGGCGGGCGACCGGGTCGACCTGCTCGCCCACGACCTGCGCAAGCGCGTCTCGGTGGCCGGCCGCTCCCCCAGCGAGATCCTGCCGGCCTTCACCAACGCGATGGCCGGCCTGGAACCCGCCCTCTACGAGACCGACATGCGCTCACTGGTCGCCACCGCACTCAAGATGGCGCCGCACCGCTCCCTGATCGTCCTGCTCACGGGGCTCGACGCGGCCCCCGTCGAGGACGGCCTGCTGCCGCTGCTCCCGCTCCTGACCAAGCGCCACGAAGTCGTCCTGGCCTCCGTCTCCGACCCTCACCTGGACGAACTGGCCACCGCCCGCGGCACCGTCGAGGCCGTGTACGGCGCGGCCGCCGCCGAGCAGACCCGCGCCGACCGCCGGCTCACCGCGGACCGGCTCACCCGCCACGGCGTGACCGTGCTCGACGCCCCGCCGACCGCGGTGGCCCCGGCCCTCGCCGACGCCTATCTCGCGCTCAAGGCCGCCGGCCGCCTCTGAGCACCACCGGGGCCCACGCGGGGCCCTGACGTACGACTGAGCCCCTGTCACGGGTCCGTGGCAGGGGCTCAGTCGTAGCCTGGCGGTCGCCCGGTGACGGGTCTTCGTGGCCGCGGCTGTTGCCGTGCTCGGGCGGTGCCGTGGCGGCCCGTCGGAGCGCCGTCGTGGTCCGTCCGGCGGCTGCGCTCCCCGGCTTGGGCCTTCTGACGGTGGGCCTTCCCTGGGCTCGCCTGCGGGCTGTGAGGGCCTCGCAGACCCAGCTGTCCGGGTGACCCGGGGCTGGGTGACCCGCCCGCGGCCGGCCACCCACGCGGGGCAACAGTCCCAGGAAACCCGCCCTGGGAGGTATTTCCCACCTGTCCCGGAAACGCAAAGAACCCCCACCCGGAATCGGGTGGGGGTTCTTCACAATGATTGTTCGGCGGCGTCCTACTCTCCCACAGGGTCCC
>NZ_JBHVWC010000082.1:0-5043 GCF_042882445.1 Kitasatospora sp. NPDC058218
TGGGGCGGCCCCGCCGCCGGGCACGGAGTGCGCGAGGGGATCAGCAGGTGCCGGCCGGCCGGTCGCGGACCACCAGGTCGCTGCGGCCGGCGGTGGCGTCCACCCAGACCACCCGGGTGCCCCGCTCGGCGGCGGGCAGGTACTGGCCGCCGCGGTTGCAGGAGAGCCGCTCGGGGGTGCCGCCGGCGAGCGGGACCTGCCAGAGCTTGGGCAGCGTGGCGTTGCTCCAGCCACCGACGGGGTCGTCGCTGCCGGCCTGGTAGGTGACGGCCCGGTCGGAGGCGGTGAGGGTCCCGTTCGAGGGGGCGTTCGGCGAGCCGCCGGACACGAGCTCGGTCACCCCGGAACCGTCCAGCGCGCCGGAACGGACCGACCGGCGCTTGGTGCCGTCGCCCGAGGTCTCGACCCAGAGCAGTCGCCCGCCCGCGAGCAGGGTGGAGTTGGTCCATGCCTTCGGGGCGGCCGTCGGGTACTGGGCGGTGACCTTGCCGAGCGCGATCGAGTAGACGGTCGGCGCGTCGACCTCACCCTGGTCGCCCGTCCAACGCTCGGACCAGCCGAGGACACCGTCCTTGAGGGTCACGCCCGACACGTCGTGGTCGGCGGCCGCCGGGATCGGCACCGCCGGGCCGCCGTTGCGGGACAGGTACGCCCGGCTCCGGTTCGCGGCCGGGTCGAAGGCCCGGAAGGCGATGTCGCCGCCGGACACCTGTACGTCACCGGGCATGCTCGACGGGGAGGAGAACAGGGTGGTGACCGGGCCGCCGGCCAGCGAGCGGGTCAGCACGTCCATCGACCACTTGCCCTGGGCGTCGGCGCCGAGGGCCACCCACACCGCGGACGTGCCGTCGGTGGCGGGCCAGCTGTGCGCGCGGTTGTCCTCCGGGCTGAGCCGGACCGGGGTACCGCCCCCGGCGAGGGAACCCGTGTACAGGGGGCTGCCGGCGTTCCGTACCGCGTTGGCCATCACCCAGCGGCCGTTGGCGACCGCGGGGATCGCCGGGCCGGAGACGTCGCGCAGCAGCACCCGGCTGTCCACCCCGATCCGGTTCTGCCAGCCGGCCCGGATCCCGTGGGCGTCGAACGCGGCGGCCACCGAACGGAGTTGGTCCCGGTTGAGCTTGAGGTCCCGGCCGGCGGCGAGGACGGCGCCCCGCCCTGCCACGAAGTCGTCCAGCGGGGTGAGGTAGTCGGCGAGCGCGCGGTAGATCACCCGGTCCGCGACGAGCGGGTCCAGGGTGCGCCGGATGTCCCAGAGCGCGCCGCCGAAGATGGTGGAGTTGAGGTGCACCCCGCCGCTGTCGACCGCGCCCCCCACGCCGAGGTAGTCGTCGACGGTGGTGCGGTGGTCGTCCAGCCGACGCTGGGCGCAGGCCTCAGGGGTGCCGGTGCGGCAGAGGCTCTCGCCGAGCAGGGCGGCCTTCGGGTCGCTCATCGACGTGCCGCGAGCGGTGACCTCGATGGCGTTGCCGAAGTAGTCGGCCAGCGCCTCGTCCATCGCGCCGGCCTGGCCGGCCAGGACCAGCCCGGCGGTGTGCTCGACGACGCCGTGGGTCATCTCGTGCCCGGCCACGTCGAGCGCGACGGCGAAGGGGAGGTACTTGGCGTTGCCGTTGCCGTAGACCATCTTGGTCCCGTCCCAGTACGCGTTCGCGAGCGGCTCTCCCCACTCGGACGCGTTGGTCACCGAGACGATCGGTCCGGCCTTGCCGTCCAGACCCTCCCGGCCGAGCCGGTCGCGGTAGAAGTCGTACACGATCCCGGCGTTGACGTGGGCGTCGGTGGCGCCGGAGGTGCCGGCGGCGGCCGGGAAGTCCGGGCTCGCCGAGTGCGCCGGGGCGAGGTCGGCGGGTATCCCGCCGCCGAGTTCGCCGGCGGGCCGGCCGGCCGCGTCGTAGGTGGTGATCGCGGCCGGCCGGGTGAGGTCGCTGAGCTGGTAACTCCCGTCCGGGAGACGGCCGATGTTCACCTTGACCGGGCGGCCGAGGAGGTCCGGCGCGGTCCCGGTGGCGGGTTCGACCCCGGCCGCCGCGGCGGCGGCGGGCTCGGCCGAGGAGCGGGCCTCGTAAGCGAGGGCGACCGTCCCGAGGGTGGCGTCCACGTAGACCTCGCGGG
Source organism: Kitasatospora sp. NPDC058218 (assembly GCF_042882445.1). Taxonomy (NCBI): domain Bacteria; kingdom Bacillati; phylum Actinomycetota; class Actinomycetes; order Kitasatosporales; family Streptomycetaceae; genus Kitasatospora; species Kitasatospora sp. NPDC058218. The sequence continues at coordinate 2,116 of NZ_JBHVWC010000082.1, forward strand.
CCTGGTGCGCGCCGCCGCCCGGCCCGGCCGCCCGCACGGTGAAGTGCTGCGCCAGCCGCCCGGTGCCCCCGGGCAGGACCACCGGGCCGTGGTCCTGCGCCGTGGCCCCGGCCCGGGCCGCCGGGTCCTCGATCTCGCCGAGCGCCAGTTCGCGCAGCACCGCGGCCGGCACGGTGGCGGTGGTCGGCGCGGTGAGCCCGGTGAAGTACTTGCCACCGACCGACTCGACCCGCTGCCCGGCGCCGTCACCGGTGAGGTGGACGAGGTACTGCCCGCCCAGGACCGGCACACCGCCGTGGTGCTGCTGGAACCTGACGGTGCTCCGGCCGTCGGCGTCGCGCACGGCGGCGACCTCGGTCAGCTGCCCGGGGTCGATCCGGTACCGGTCCGGGTGCGCCGCGAGGTGGGCCCGGGCGGCGGTGGCCGGTTCGCCGGGCGCCGGCTCGTCCAGACCCGTGACCAGCTGCGGCGCGGCGGTCTCCTGACCGGCCACCAGACCGGGAACGGGGTCGGCTTCGGCGGCCGGCGCGGCCTGGGCGAGCGGCGCGGCCAGGCCCAGGCTCAGAACGGCGGCCAGGCCGGCGCCGAACGCCGTGGGCGTGCGAAAGCGTTGGTGCACTGCGGTCCTCCCATGGAACACGGAACGGATGCTCGCGGCACGTGTCCGTGCGCACGCGGCATGTGACGTGTCGTCAGTTCACTGCGGAGCCGGGCGGCGCCCGGAGTCGACGGCACGCCGACGTACGCAGGAGTCGCAGCAACGCGCGCTGCTGACGATCACTACGAGAACCATAGGTCGCTGGACAGGATATGTCGATAGACTGCACATGTAGTCGGCTCCACCCCCTCAAGCACCCGCCGTACGGGGGCGGCGGGCCGGGGTGCCGACGGTCCGGCCGACCTCGCTCAGTCGGCGAGGCCCCGGGTGAGCAGCACGACGGCGACGAAGGCCCGGTACAGCCGGATCGGGTCGGTGTCGGTGAGGCGAACGTCCAACTCCCCCTCCCGCACGACACCGTTGATCCACGTCGCCAGCTCGGCGAGGTCGGCGCTGCGGAAGCGGATCGTGAGCGTGGCCGGGAGGGCGATCGCGGGCGGTGCGGCCTGCGGCAGGGCGCGGACGGCCGCTTCGGCGGTGTTCCTGATCAACTCCCTGGCCTCCTCCGGGTGCAGGCTGTCCGCCGCGAACCGTGAGACCGAGGTCTTGACCACGGCGGCCCGGACACCGGGGCAGAACGGCTCGATCTCCTCGGCGGTGACGCGGTCGCCGGTGATCAGCACCACCGGGACCCGGTGCCCGAGCGCGACCAGCGCGTTGATCCCGCTCTCCCCGGCGGGCACCCCGTTGAGCCGGACCCCCGCGATCACCCGGGGGTTGTAGGTGTGCGACAGCACGGACGGGGCCCCGTCGGCCGAGCCGTGGTAGGAGACCAGGAAGACCGCGTCGAAGGAGGCGTCCAGACCCTGCATCATGTACAGCGGCTTGTGCCGGCCCGACAGGTAGCGGGCCCGGCCGGCGAGGGCCTCCGGGCGGAGGTTGGCCATGGCCGAGTGCGAGTCGTTGACGAGGAACTCGGTGGCTCCGGCGGCGATCGCGCCCTCGATGGCCGCGTTCACCTCCGCCTGGAGCAGACCGCGGTAGTGCCCGTACTGGGAGCCGGAGGGCCGGCACTGGTCCCAGTCGACCACCCCGGCCGTGCCCTCCATGTCGGACGAGATGAAGATCCTCACTTCGCTCCTCGGATGCGCGAGGGCAAGGGCGCCACCGGGCCCGCCCGGTGAGCCGAGGCTAGCGGCTCCGGGGCCTCACCGACCAGGACCCGGGCGTCTACCGGCGGCCGGTGGTCAGCGTGGGCATGGGGGCTTGGGCGTGTTTCGAAAGTGCGTCAAGACCATGCGACGATCTCGAATCGTGGCCCGGAGAGACCTGACAGGCGCTCAGGAGACCGTGTGCGGGATGTTCCGCCGCCAGCAGCGGGCCGGCACCGTTCACCAGCGCCACCGACCGTCGGGAGAGCCAGCCCGCCCCGGGCACCGCTATGGCCCTACCTGTCACGAGGCCTTCGGCTGCGGGCTCATCGCACGCTCGTACAGCTTCTCCCGCGCCCGCTTGAGCAGTTCGGCGGCCTTCGTTCGCGACGCCCCCTCCGCCTTGTCGAGCGCGCCCGGGTAGTCCGCGGACATCCCCGATCCCGCACCGTAGTCGACGTCGACCGTCAGGCGCAGATTCCCGTCGCAGATACCCGACTTGAAGCTCAGTTGGTCGACCGGCCCGGGGATGGTGTCGGTGAGCGGGTGCCGGACCGACGACTGGTAGCCCTCCTGGCCGAGCCCCCCGCCGTCGGTCATCTCGAACTTCCGCGTCTCGGTCGGCTTGGGCCCGCCGAGCGGGGACCTGGCGATCTCCGCCTCGACCTCCAGCCAGTGGCAGCCGCGGGCCGCTTCGAAGACCGTCGCATCGATGGCCACCCGCCAGTCCTCCGTTGCCGGACCGCCGGCGTAGCTGCAGCTGAGCGTCTTGGACGGGTCACTCGCGATCCCCGCGCTCGTCACCGGTATGGAGCTCCTCAGCTGCCCCGGCAGGCCAGGATCGCCCACCACCGCGCAGAGGTCGCCGACCGTGCGGTACCAGCCGACTTGCTTCGCCTTGCTGTCACTACTGCTGCCACCGCCGCCGCAGGCGGTGAGGAACACCAGGCCAACAACCACGAGGGCAGCTGTGCCGGTACCGGAGGTTCGATCTCGACTCGTCACCGCGCCAGGCTAGTGCTGTGACCGCATACGTTCACCGGGTTTGCGATCCCTGACGTCAGAAGTTGAGCTTCCAGGGAGTGTTACGAAGTCGATCAAGGTCGTGGGTTGTTGAGAGAGCGGATGGGGGGGGGTTGAGAACCACAAAAATCAAAAAATGAAAAACAAAACCCACAG
>NZ_JBHVWC010000082.1:5053-41980 GCF_042882445.1 Kitasatospora sp. NPDC058218
CTCTGGTTGTTTTTAAGTATCCATAATTGTTGGTGTATTTACCTCCGCCGGTGGGGCGGTGAAACCCCCCACGACCTTGATCGACTTTCGCAGCACTCCCCCTAGTGCCGCCGGAGCACGCCCCGGACGAAGGCCGCCTGGCCGATGTGCTGGAGATCGTCGGAGATGACGCTGACCAGGCGCACGCCCAGGGTCACCGGCGGGCTCCAGGCCTCGTCCACGACCCGGTCCAACGCGGGGCCGGTCAGGGTGCGGACGAAGGACAGCGTGCGCTCGTGCACCGCGTCGTGGTAGCCGGTGAGCAGCTCCGGGTCGACGCGGACGGCGGCGACGTCGCGGGCGCGGTGACCGTAGCCGGTGGAGCCGGCGGGGAAGCCGAGCGCGAAGCGGTCGAACCAGCCGTCGGCGGTCCAGATCTGTTCGGTGCCGGCGGCATCGGCGATGTGGTCGTCCTGGATGCGGGTCAGGTGCCAGATCAGCCAGACGATCGAGTTCGCCTCCGGATCGACGCGTTCGGCCAACTCCTCGGCGGTGAGGCCGTCCACCACGTCGTGGACGGCCTCGTGGATCCGGCCGAAGGCGTCGGCGAGCAGATCGGCACTCTTCATGGGGACTCCCCGTCCGGGCGCGCCGCCCCTCGGTGTCGGGTGACGGACTGCCAGCATTGTGGCCCACCGGGGTCCGCGCCGCCCGGACCGACAGGCCCGTGCCCGCCACCGCGGGCGAGTCCGGGGCCGCCGGGTGCGAGCTCAGGCCCGGGGTGCCAGCAGGTCGTCCAGTTCGGCCGCGAAGAGCAGGGCGGGGTCGAGGTCCATCCCGGCGAAGTGGCCGGCGAGTTCCAACGACAGGACGCCGTGCAGGCGGGTCCAGACGCTCAGGAACCGGTGCAGGGCCTCGGGCGGGGCGGGGTGGCCGGCGGCCCAGTCGCGGTGGTCCGCCAGATAGGCACCGAGGGGTGTCGCGGCGCCGGCCGGGGCGAGCGCCGCACACGCGTCGAGCAGGGTCGTCATGATCTCGGAGGAGATGGCGGTGATGTCCGCGGGCGCGTGGTACCCGGGGACGGGGGTGCCGTAGACGAGGAGGTACCGCTGAGGGTCCGCCAGGGCCCAGTCGCGCAGGGCGCGTGCCAGTCCGGCCAGGTCGGCGCCGGTGGCGGCGGCCGCGCGGAGGGTCTCGGCGAGGCTCCGGTACGCCTCCCGGACGAGTTCGGTGATCAGGTCGTCGCGGCTGGCGAAGTAGCGGTAGAGCGCCGGTCCGCTCATGCCCATCTGCTTGGCGATCGCGTTGAGCGAGAGTGCGGACGCCCCGGCCGTGGCGATCTGCTCCCAGGCGCGCCGGGTGATCTCCGCCCGCACCTGGGTCCGGTAGCGCTCACGCGGGGTGTTCGCGCCCGTCGTCGCCATGGCCTGCCACCGTTCCCGTCCGTCCGGCTACATCTTCAAGGGTTGGTTAGAAGCTATCACGCAGCCCATTGACCGACCGATCCGCATAGCGTTATAACTTCTAACGAAAGCGAGTGCATCTATCCCCCAGCACTCGCCCGACCACGACGCGCACGACCACGACCACGACCACGACCGACAGAGGAGAACTCCCATGTCCGGCATCCGCCGCACCGGCCTCCGCGCCGCCCTGTGCACCGTCCCGCTCGTCCTCGGCCTCCTCGGCGCCGCCGCCGCGCCCGCCGGGGCCGCCGACTCCCGGCCCGGCAGGCCCCTCACCTGCCGCGGGCTGGGCGTCGACCCCGACGCCGCCGTCCGCCACCGGACCGAGATCGTGATCAACGCCCCGCTGCACACCGTCTGGCGGCTTCAGACCGACGTGGAGCGCTGGCCGTCCTGGCAGACCCCGGTCGACTCCGCGAAGCGCCTCGACCACGGCCCCTTCCGCAAGGGTTCCGCCTTCCGGTGGACGACCCCGATCCCCCCGAACCCGGCGACCCCCGCCACCAGCCTGGAGATCACCTCGACCGTCCGGCAGATCGAGCACGGCTCCTGCATCCGCTGGACCGGCCCCGCGATCGGCGAAGGACTGCGCATCGACGGCGTCCACGTCTGGAACTTCACCCCGGTCAGGGGCGGCGTGCGCGTGAGCACCGAGGAGACCCACACCGGTGCCCAGGTCGAGGCGAACGTGCCCTTCGCGACCGAGATCCTCCGCCAGGGCCTCGAATCGTGGCTGCGCGACCTGAAGTCCACCGCCGAGGCCGGCGCCCACGGCCCGCACCACTGAGCCGCGACCCGCGTCGGGGCGACGCGGCCTACGGGCGCACGTCGCCCCGGCCCTGGGCCGGGTCCGGGCTGCACAGCCAGCCGTTGACGGCGAAGCGGCTGTCCTCGTGCCGCCCGCTCGGGCAAGCGACCGGGCGCACCTCGTGCCAGGCGGTGGGTCGGAAGAAGACGACGCTGTCGTGCTCGGGCTCCCAGTCGCGCCAGGTGCGCCGTTCCCAGTCCCCGGTGGTCGCCGTGTGCAGCGGCAGTGCGGCGTCGAACACCCGCAGCTCGCCCCCGTCGAAGGGCCGGGGCGTGCGGTGCAGGTAGTAGACGAACGTGAGCAGCCGTCGGGGGGAGAACTCGGCGCTGCTGTCCTGGTGCGGCCGGTAGAAGTCGCCGTCGTTGTGCACGTTGAGGCCGTAGCTGGGCCGGGTGTGCTCGCAGGAGACCCCCAGCGCGTGCTCGACCGCCTCCCGTACCTCCTCGATGGCCGCGGTCAACTCGGGCGCGGCGAAGTCCTGGTACGAGCGGGACCGGCGGATGTCGGGGGCCAGCTCGCGGTCGCCGATCGTGGAGGGCTGCAACCGGTCGCCGGTGGCGGCGATGGCGCGCTCCAACAGGGCGCCGGCCGTCCGCCCGCCCAGGAACCCGGTGATGCGACAGACCGTCACCGGAAGCCGCCAGATCGCCTCCGTGGAAACCGGGGAAGGTCGATCCGCGTCGGTCTCCCGTGCTGCCGCGGTGTCCTGCGTGGTCATGCGTCCTGCCTTCCGGATCGCGTCATACGGCCTCGGGGGCGTTCGCGGCCTCCCGCAGGCGGCCCACTTCGGTGGTCAGTTCGTCGACCCGGCGGTTCAGGGCCTGGATGCACACCAGGGCGACGCCCAGGCCGTCGACGACGGAGATGGTGGTGTCGTCCCGGTTGAACCCGAAGGCGGCGTGCCAGTCCTGGGCCATCGGGCCGAGGTGGCGCACCTCCTCGGGCTCCCAGAGGTAGCGCCAGGTGCTGACGGGCAGGGCGGCCACGGTCGCCAGGACGTCGTGGCCGTTGACCGCGCCGGCCGGGGCCACACCGCCGGTCCCCGCCGCCGCCCCGGACTCCGGTGCCGCCCCGGACTCATCCGCCCCGGCCGGACGGCGGTCCGTGGCACGGAGGTCGGCCACCCCGGCCGGACGGCGCAACGCCCGCACCGTCACCGGCTCCAGTCGACCGGGACCACGTCCTGCTTGAGCCCGCGGTCACTGCAGACGGAGCACGGGCCGTTCGGGACGCCGGGGCCCTGGTCGATGCCGATGGTGATCGCTCCGTGGGCGCCGGCCGGGGCGTGGACGCCGTCGCCCATCATCGCGGCCTCGTAGCCGCCGAGCAGCTCCTGGAGGGTGCCGGGGCCCAGGTTCTCCGGGGCGGTGATCGCGGCGATGCCGTCGTAGTCGGTGTAGGCCGCCCCCAGCGTCCGCCCGCCGATGGTGGCGAACACGATCCGGGCGCCGCGGATCGGTTGCCCGGTCACCGCGTCGGCCGCCATCGCGTGGATGTTCTCCAGCTGCATCTGGGTGACGTTCAGACTGGCCTGACTGGCCGTCAGTCTGGTCGGCCTCAGGTCGGGGCACTCCGCCCCGCTGCACGACGGGGCCGCCGGGGTGGTCGCGGACGCGGTGGCACCGCCGCCCACGCCCAGCGACGCCAGTGCGGCGGCCATCACCGCGACGGTCTTACGGCCTACCGAACTCATGTCCACTCCCCTGGGAACCGCCCGGGCGGGAACCACCCGAGCGCGGTCCGTGCCGGCGCAGGGCGGCCGGGACGGCCCCGGCGCGTGCGGCACGCACCGGGCGCCGCCCCGTCAGGACGGCACCACCGAGCGTAACCACGCCCGTACGGCTCAACCAGCCGACAACCATGAGTTCGCGCGATCTGATGAACGCCCGGCAAGGCGGTGACGAACGCGATCGACGCGTACCAACCATTCAGCGGGCGCGGGCCGCCGGACCCGGCCCGCTCCACCCCGGCCCCGTCGCCCGCCTCACTCCCCGGGCACGCCGTCCTCCTGTGCGCGGGCGAGCGCGTCCCGCTCGTGGCCCAGGTTGAGCAGCGCCTCGTCGGCGAGACCGCGCAGGAAGGCCGGACAGAGCCACCGTTCCAGCGGCTCGTCCTCGTCCCACGACCTCAACTCGGCCCGTCCGCCGGGGCTTCGCAGGTGGTAGCCGGTCGTGGCGTTGCCGCTCGGGTCGCCGTCGAGCTCGGGGTGTTCGGCGGCGGTGTGCGCACAGGGGTCCTCGCCCAGGTGGGACCGCGCCCGGATGAGGCCCGCGATCATGTCGTCGAGGACCGGCCGCTCGGTGATCCGCTCCGACAGCGCGTACCACTGGCTCGCGTGCTGGGCGACGACGTAGCCGGCGAGGAAGCCCTTGGTCGGACGGGTCGGCAGGTTGCCGGCCTGGAAGGACAGTTCGTCGCCGGGGTCGCCGTACGGGTAGTCGTCGAGGACGGACGACAGGTCGCTCAGACCGCGCTCATGGGCCCCGGGGATCAGCTCGGGTACGCCGGCCACCGTGAACGGGGCGATGACGTCGGCGGTGATCCGCGCGAAGCCGACGAGGTTGACCGGGCACAGCCACGGGTCGTCCTCCCGGCCGCCGGCGGTCAGGCCCTTCAGCTCGGGCCCGGCCAGCCAGACCTCGTCCTCCTCCAACCGCGCCATCGCGTCCTCGTAGGGGTGCGAGTCGTGGACGCAGGAGGCGTCCCCCGCCACCCGGTCGACGGCGAGCAGGGCGTCCAGCGCACCGCGCTCGGCCTCCTCGCCCGGTCGCCAGGCCAGGTAGCCGGCCATCTCCACCAGGCCGAACAGCCACAGAGCGGCCGTCGCGCCGGCGGGATCGGCGAGCAGACGGCGGGCGCAGTCGAGGACGAGCGGGTCCGCCTCGGCGCGCTCCGAGGACGCCGAGACGGCCCCCCACGCGTCGATGAGCCGCTCGGTGCGGGTGTCAGGTATGTCGATCATGACCCTCAGGACGACGCGCCGCCCTGCGGGGTTCCCGCCGCCCGGGATCAGGCAACGGCGGGCCTCGCAGGGGCGGCACCGTCCGCCGTGCGTGCTCGACGCGGCGTGCGGCGGACGGTAGGGCCGTCAGCCGCCGGCGGGGCCGGTCCAGTCGACCGGTACGTGACCGAGCCGCACGCGCTGGGGGTGGTCGCCGACCGGCACGGACCCGGTCTTGCGGCCGGTCGCGAAGTCGATCGCGGTGACCTGGTCGGCGCCGCTCTCGGAGATCACGCAGGCTTTGCCGTCGCCGCTCACCGTCGCCCAGTACGGCTTCGAGGCGGGCACCAGGGGGCCCTCCTGGAGTGTGGACCGGTCCAGGACCGTGGCGTAGTCGTCCATGGTGCCCGCGACGCAGAGCCGGTCGCCGGCCGGGCTCATCGCCAGGCCGTGATGGCGCGAGTCGTTGACCCAGGTGGTGCGGTCCTCGCTGGTCGCCGGGTTCTTCGGCAGGGTCTTGACGCGGGTCACCCGGTCGCCGGCGACGTCGTACTCGACCAGGCCGTTGAAGAAGGAGACCTGGAAGTAGAGCGTCGACTCGTCGGGGCTGAAGGCGGCCGGGCGGACCGCGTCGGACAGGTCGGACCGGCCGAAGGCGTCCAGCCGCTCCCGCATGTCGATGACCTTCACCGGCGCGAAGGTGTCCGCGTCGACCACGGTGATCCGGCGGTCGCCCTTCGTCCAGTCCAGCCACGGCGCGTCCAGGGCGGTGTTGACCTCGCCGATCGACATGTTCCAGATCCGGCCGCCGCCGTCGGTGAAGATGTTCTCGTGGGGCTTGTCGCCGGTCCCGAAGTGGCCGAGCTGCCGGCCGGTGCGCACGTCCAGCACGTGGACCGTGTTGGAGGTCGAGGCGGAGACCGCCACCCGGGTGCCGTCCGGCGAGAGCGCCATGTGGTCGGAGCGGTAACCCGACACCGGGAAGCGCCAGTTGATCCGGCCGGTGGCGAGGTCCAGGGAGACCACGTCGGCGAAGCTCGGGCGGGAGACGACCACCGCGGAGCCGTCCGGGGTGGTGTACATGTCGTCGACGAACTGGTCGTGCCCCTCGCCCGGGCCGAGCCGGATGCCCAGGAAGTAGCCGAGCTTGACGGGGTTGAGGTAGATCTCGGTGAGCCGCTCCTCCTTGTCGGGGATGACGTCGATCCGCCCGATCCGGGCGAGGTCGCCGGTGGAACGGATGACGTCCGCGGTGCCGTCCCAGTTGTTCCCCACGAACATCACCTCCCGCAGGGGTCGTTCGGACGCATCGGCCACGGTCGCGGAGACCGGAGCGGCCGGCGCGGCTGCGGGGACCGGGGCGGCCGCGCCGGCGGCCAGGCCGAGCGCGGCGGCGAGCGCACCGAGTGCCGTCGTGCCGCGGGCACGGCGAGGGTGGTGGGGGCACGGGGAACCGGGACGGGACATCGCCGCTCCTTCGCGAGCGCAGATTCTGAAAAGGGTGATTGTCAGATTGCGTTACTCGACGGTAAGGACATCCCCGCCGCCCTGACAAGACGTCGGTCGGCAACAATCGGTCGGCAACCATCGGTCCGCGACAATGGACCGGACGTCGGTTGCGGCAGCGGAGGGGGTGACAGCGGTGGCCGGACCCACGGGCACCTACGGCGGCAGGTCCGCACAGGAACGGCGGGCCGAGCGGCGCGAACGCTTCCTCCGCGCGGCGCTGGACCAGTTCGGCGACCGGCCCGGCTACCGGTCCGCCTCGGTGGCGGCCCTGTGCGAGGCGGCCGGGCTCTCCACCCGCCAGTTCTACGAGGAGTTCCGCAACCTGGAGGAGGTCCTCGCCCAGCTGCACCTGCTGGTCAACGACTGGACGGAGCAGGCCGTCGTACAGGCGCTGACCGGCGCCGCCGGCCTCGCCTTCGACCAGCGGATGGCCACCGTGCTGCGCGCCTACGTCACCGCCGCCACCGCCGACCCGCGCCGGCTGCGCATCGCCTTCGTCGAAATCATCGGCGTGAGCGAGGAGCTGGAGCGCCAGCGGCTGGTCCGCCGGTCCCGTTGGGTGGAGCTGATCGTCACCGAGGCCGAGGCCGCCGCCGCCCGCGGCGAGGTCGCGCCGCGCGACTACCGGATCGCCGCCACCGCCTTCATCGGCGCGGTCAACGGCCTGCTGCACGACTGGACGGCCGGCCAGTTCCAGGCCTCGCTCGACCAGGTCGTCGACGAGCTGGCGGCCCTCCTCCGCGGGGCCGTCCGCCCACCGGACCGGGACTGACACCGATCCGTAGGGGGCCGACGCGCCGCAAAGTGGCGTGTCCGGTCTCCGGCCGGGGCCGTGATCCGGGAGTCGCGTGCGGCCGCCGGGCGGCTTCTGCATCCGGTGGGTATCAGTGAGCGCTTGATCGTGCATCGAATCCGCGGGCCGGCCCGCGCCGAAAGGGGCTCGCAGGCGGCCGGGACGCCGGGCGCCAACGGGCCGGCGAGCCGGCCCCGACCCCTCCGGCCTGGGGGTTCACCGACGGAAGGGCCCTCGGCGGGGCTGCGCGTGTCCCCGGGTGCGACGCGGCGGACGTGTCCGATGTCTGCCGTATCGTTCCCTTCTGGTCACCGGCCGCGGGTGCGGCCGGGACCGGTGCCCCACCCGAACCGTCCGCCCAGGAGGTGTCCGCCCGTGTCCTCGTCCGCCCCGACCGGGGCCTCCCCGCGCCCTGTTCGCGTGCTGCTGGTGGAGGACGACGACCTGATGCGCCGCTCCTTCACCGTCGCGCTGGAGCGGTACGGCTACGCGATGACGGCCGCGGCCGACGGGCTCACCGGGCTCGAACTCTTCCGGGACGCGGACTTCGACCTGCTGATCCTGGACGTGATGCTGCCCGGTCTGGACGGCATCGGCCTGTGCCGCAGGGTCCGGGAGTCCAGCCTGGTGCCCGTCCTGATGATGTCCGCGCGCGGCGACGGGCTCGACGTCGTGGCCGGCCTGGAGGCCGGGGCGGACGACTACGTCGTCAAGCCCGTGGACACCTACGTGCTCGTGGCGCGCATCCGCTCGCTGCTGCGGCGGGCGACCTACGCGTCCGCCTCGCCGGGACGGGAGCGCGCCGCGGGCGAGGGGCAGCCGTCCGAGGGGGAGGTCCTGACCTTCGGGGACCTGACCATCGACACCGCCGGCATGGAGGTCTTCGTCTCCGCGAGCCCGGTGGCGCTGACTCCCACCGAACTCAAGCTGCTCCTCGAATTCGCCGCCCACCCGGGCGTCGTCCTGGAGCGGCACACCCTGCTGCGCAACGTCTGGGACTACGGCTGGGACGGCGACAGCCGGGTCGTGGACCTGTGCGTGCAGCGGCTGCGCAGGAAGCTGGGCCGGGAGCGGATCGAGACGGTCCGCGGCTTCGGTTACAAGCTCAGGCGCTGAGGCCGGTGCGTCCGTTCCCCCGGCTGCGGCCGGCCCGCACGTCCCTGCGCCGGAAGATCGCCGCACTGGCCGCGGTCACCGCCTGCCTGGTCGCGGCGGCGGTGGGCGTACTGGTGCACGTGCTGACCGCGCGCGACATCCGCGACCGGGCCGGAGCACAGGCCTTCAACGCCGTGTACTCGGCCATGGACGTCTACCGGCGCACCGGAACGCTGGCCGACGGTGCCGAGCTGGATCCGATCGAGCTGCCCGCGGCGCTGCGCCACCCGGCCAACGGCGACCGGCACACGGCCTACGACGGGCACGTCGAGGGCAACCTGGGGCCGAGCGTCTGGGCCGCCCAGCGAACCGGCGGTCCGGGCAGCCCGGTGCTGGCCGTCCGGGTCAACATGAGCCCGGAGCTCTACGGACTGCACCGGCTCGACGCGACGATGACCGTCGCCTCGCTGGTCGCGCTCGCGGCATCCGCCCCGGTGGCGGTCTACGGGGCCGGGCTGCTCGCCCGCAGACTGCGACGGGTCTCCGAGACCGCGGGCCGGATCTGCGCCGGTGACCTCGACGCACGGACCGGACCCACCAAGGGCCGCGACGAGGTCGCCGACATCGCCGCGACCGTCGACCTCATGGCCGACAGTCTCGGCCGACGGCTGCGCACCGAGCGCCAGTTCACCGCGGACGTGGCCCACGAGCTGCGCACCCCCGTCGGCGGCCTGCTGGCCGCCACCGGCCTGCTGCCCCCCGGTGAGACGGAGGATCTGCTCCGGGCCCGGGTCCGTGATCTGCGCGCCCTGGTCGAGGACCTCCTGGAGATCTCCCGCCTCGACGCCGGTGCCGAACAGCCGGTCCGCGCCCGGGTGCCGCTCGGCGCCGTGGTCGCCGAGGCCGTGGCGCGCACCGGCTCGGACACCGAGGTCACCGTCGTCGGGGCCCGGGACGCGGAGGGTCAGGGCGCGGAGGGTCAGGGCGCGGAAGCACGGAGCGCGCAGACCGTGGAGACCGACCCGCGCCGCCTGGAGCGGATCGTCGGTAACCTCGTCGTCAACGCCCACCGGCACGGAGGCCCCCCGGTGCGGGTCACCGTCGAGGGCCGTACGGTCGTCGTGCGCGACCACGGCCCCGGCTTCCCGGCGGACCTGCTGCTCCACGGTCCGCGCCGTTTCCACACGGGTGCCGCGGAGCGCGGCCCGGGCCACGGGCTCGGCCTGACCATCGCCCTGGGACAGGCCCGGGTCCTCGGCGCCGAACTGCACCTGGGCAACGCCCCGGACGGCGGCGCCGTCGCCACGCTGCGCCTGCCGGACTGACCTCCGGGGCTCCCCCGGACACTCCCCCGGGCGCCCCTACCGAACTGCTACGCAGCGGAGCGGCCACCGATACACGGTGGCTCAGGCCCCGATACGTTCCCCCGACACCCTTCGGAGTGCAGCCTTCCGCACCCGATGAGGAGTCCCCCGTGAGCGCCAACCCCCTCGCCCCGCACGCGTTGCAGACGATGCCGGGTGTCGCTGCCGCCGCCACCGACCTGACGAAGGTCTACGGCGGCGGCGACACCCGGGTGGTGGCCCTGGACCGGGTCGACATCGAGTTCCGGGAGGGCGAGTTCACCGCGATCATGGGCCCCTCCGGCTGCGGCAAGTCCACCCTGCTGCACTGCGTCGCCGGGCTGGACTCGCCCAGCTCCGGCTCCGTGCGCATCGGCACCACCGAAGTGAGCGGGCTCGACGACCGGCAGCTGACCCGGCTGCGCCGCGACCGGATCGGCTTCGTCTTCCAGGCGTTCAACCTGCTGCCGACGCTGACCGCGCTGGAGAACATCACCCTGCCGCTGTCCATCGCCGGACGCCGGCCCGACCGGCAGTGGCTGGACCGCGTGGTGTCCATGGTCGGCCTCTCCCAGCGCCTCGACCACCGGCCCGCGCAGTTGTCCGGCGGGCAGCAGCAGCGCGTCGCGGTCGCCCGCGCCCTGGCCTCGCGGCCCGCGATCGTCTTCGCCGACGAGCCCACCGGCAACCTCGACTCCCGCGCCGGGGCCGAGGTCCTCGGATTCCTGCGCGACTCGGTGCGCGAACTGGGCCGGACCGTGGTCATGGTCACCCACGACCCCGTCGCCGCCGGGTACGCCGACCGCGTGGTCTTCCTCTCCGACGGCCGCCTGGTCGACGAGATGACCCGGCCGTCCCCGGACCGGGTCCTCGACGTCATGAAGGCCTTCGACGCCCGCTCACGCACCAGCTGACCGGCACCGGCCCCCCACCTCCCATCCCCTCCCGCACTCCCGGAAGCCCCCATGCTGAGAACAGCCCTGCGCAACGTCCTGGCGCACAAGGCCCGCCTGGCCATGACCGTCCTCGCGGTCTCCCTGGGCGTCGCGTTCGTCTGCGGCACCCTCGTCTTCGCGGACTCGACCGCCGCGGCCCACCGCGCCGCCGCGTCGAAGGACTTCGCCGGCATCGCGGTCACCGTCACCGCGAAGGAGCCCCCGCCGGGGACCGCCGCGGACCAGCAGAGCAGCGTGCTCGACGACGCGCTCACGCGAAAGCTCGCCGGCGTGCCCGGCGTCGCCGCCGTACGGCCGTCGGTCGACGGAACGGCCGCGCTGAACGCGGCGGACGGCACGGCCCTGCGGGTCAGGGCCGGGGCCAACCCGGCGGCCGCCTACGTACCGGGCAAGGACGGCACGGACGCCCGCTACCCCCTGGTCGAGGGCCGCGCCCCGGCGAACGGCGACGAACTCGCCGTGGACGCCGGCACCGCCGCCGCCGGCGGCTTCGGCATCGGCGACCGGGTCACGCTGGCCACCGACGGCCCGGCCGTGACCAAGCGGCTCGTCGGCGTCGCCACCACCACGGACACCCGGGTGACCGCGGGCGGCACCCTCGCCCTGTTCGACACGGCGACCGCCCAGCAACTGTTCGCGGCCCCGGGCCGGTACACCGGAATCGACCTGACCGCCGCACCCGGCACCGACCAGTTCGAGCTCTCCCGCCGCGTCACCGCCGTGCTCCCGGCCGACCGGGCCGAGGCCACCGCCGGCGCCGCCCAGGCCGAGCGGCAGGCCGTCCTCGTCGACACCCTGACCCGGGGTTACCAGAAGCTGCCGACGGTGTTCGCCGGCGTCTCGCTGTTCATCGGTTCGTTCCTCGTCGTCAACACCTTCGGCATGCTCGTGGCGCGACGCACCCGTGAGATCGCGCTGCTGCGGGCGATCGGCGCCTCGCGCCGCCAGGTGGCCCGTGCCGTCCTCGCGGAGGCCTTCCTGGTCGGCCTCGTCGCATCGGCGGCCGGTTTCCTGTTCGGCCTCGGCATCGCCTCGGTCCTGCCCGACCTCCTGGGCACCGGCGGCAGGCCCCTGCCCCACGGCCCCCTGGTGATCGGCCCGCGTCCCGTCACCGCGGCCCTCGTCGTGGGCGTGGGCGTCACCCTGCTCGCCGCGTGGCTGCCGTCCCGCAGGGCGGCGAAGGTCGCACCGGTCGAGGCGATGCGCGCGGCCGAACGGCCGCCCTCCGCCGCCCGGTCCCGGGTCCGCGGCGCCGTGGGCCTCGCCCTGCTCGTCCTCGGAGCCGGTCTGCTGGTGTCGCTCTCGGGAGCGAAGGACGCCTCGGAGGAGAACCTACGGAGCGCGATGCTCGGCTGCGCCGTCTTCGTCGTCGCGCTGATCGTGCTGGCGCCGTTGCTCGCCGTCCCGGTGATCCGGCTGGCCGGACGGCTGACCGGCCGCTTCGGGATCACCGGCCGTCTCGCCCGGGAGAACGCGCTGCGCGACCCGCGCCGCACCGCGGCCACCGCCGCCACCCTGGTGATCAGCACCGCGCTGGTCACCGGGCTCGCCGTCGTCGGCAACTCCACCGGGCAGGCGCTCGACCGCCAGGCCGCGGCCGGGCTCGGCGCCGACTACGTGATCGGCTCCCGCACCACCACGACCGGGATCGACCCGGCCGCCGTACCACGCGTGGCCGCCACCCCCGGGGTGCGGACCGCGAGCGCCGTCACGGACTCCGTCCTGTTCATCGGCGGCAGCGTCCGGGAGGTCTCCGGTGTCGACCCCGGCACGGTCGACGACGTCATGAGGCTCGACTTCGTCAGCGGCTCCGACCGGGACCTCGGGCCCGGCCGGATCGCCCTCTCCAGCACCACCGCCCGGGAGAGCGGTCTGAGCACCGGCAGCCGGGTCGACGCCCGCATCGGCCGGAACCAGGACCTCACCGGGTACACCGTCGTCGGCGTCTACCGGGACAACCCCACCGCCCACGACGCCCTGGCCGCCCGCAGCGAGGTGCAGCAGTACGCCTTCCTGCCCCGCTCCGTCCAGCGGATCCTCGTCCGCACCCACCCCGACGCGATCTCCCGGACCACCGAGGCCCGGCTGCGCAGCGCCGTCGGCAACAGCCCGCTGCTGAAGGTGCAGGACCGGCCCGCACTCGTCCGCGAGGCCGCCGGCACCATGGGCGACCTGCTGACCGTGATGTACGGAATGCTCGCCCTCGGCGCCGTGATCGGCGCCCTCGGCATCGTGAACACCCTGGCCATGTCCGTCACCGAACGCACCCGCGAGATCGGCGCGCTGCGCGCGCTCGGCATGGACCGCGCGGGCATCCGGTGGATGATCCGTCAGGAGGCGGTGACCGTCGCCGCGTTCGGCACCCTGCTGGGCATGGCGGGCGGCCTGTTCGGTGCCTGGGCGGTCGGCTCGCTGGCCAACGGGGCGATGGAACAGTACGCCCTGGTACCGCCCTGGGGGACGCTGCTGCTCGTCCTCCTGGTCTCGCTCGCGATCGGCGCGGTCGCGGCTGCCGTCCCGGCCCGCCGGGCCGCCGCCCTGAGCCCGTTGGAGGCCGTCGCGCGGGACTGACGCACGGTCTCCGGCCCAGCGCCCCCGGCCTTCAGCGGCCGCCGCGGGGCCGGTCCTGCGGAGCGAGCGGCCGAGCCGCTCCGGCGGCGATCGGTGCGACGGCGGGTTCAGGAGGCGACGTTCAGCGTGAGCTCCGCGGTGTGCAGCCGGCCGGCGGTCTGGAACTGCAGGAACATCCGCCAGTTCCCGGCCTCGGGGAGCAGGGCCTGGAAGGTCAGCGTCGGGCCGCCGTGATCGCCGTCGACCTTGTCCGTCGGGTGGAGGTGGGCCAGCGCCTGGTCGCCCTCGTGGAAGGCGGTGAGGTGGGCGTAGCTGTCCAGGTACGGCTGGAGGTCGGTGACCGGCCCGCCGTCCTTGCCCACGGTGACGGTGAGTCGGTGGGCGCCGGCCGTCGGCTCGCTCCGGAGGGCGGCGGTGTAGCCGTCGACCGTGGTGCTGCCCGCCGGGGCGGGCAGTGGGAGCGCGGCGGCCGCGCCGGGCACGGTCACGGTGCGGCTGAGTACGAGCTCGCTGCCCTTGCGGGGGCCGGTGTCCGGTACGAACGACGTGTACAGCCGCCAGTCGCCCGGGGTGAGGGCGTCCAGGTCGGCCGTCCAGGTGCCGTCGGCCGCCATCGCCGGGTGCAGGTGCCGGAAGCCGGTGAGATCGGAGCGGATCGCGTAGAAGTGCAGCTTCTTCGTCTGGTGCTCGGCGAAGTCGGTGACCGGCCGGCCGTCCGGGCCGGTGATGGTGAACGGGTATCCCACCGCCCGACCGGCGGACAGGTCGGCGGCCTTGAGGTCCAAGCGGTAGCCGTCCCGTTCGGCGGCGAGGCCCCGGGCGGTCGCGGGTACGTCCGGCATCCCCGGCATCCCCGGCATTCCGTGCGTGGTCGAGGCCGCCGTGCCGGGCGTCGCCGCCATCGCGCCGTGGGCCGTCCCCGGCATGCCCGCAGGCTCCGGGTCCGAGGACGAACCGCACGCGACGAGGCCGAGGAACACCAGAACGGGCACGCAGGACGCCAGCGCCCAACCCCGGGAGTACGAACGGTGAGAAGCGGACATCAACTGGTCTTTCCCGTGTGAGGCGCGCCGAGCGGGGCGGCGCGTGGACGAGCAGGTGTGGAGGCGCCCGGGTCGGCCGTGGTCGGTCCCCCTCCTCTCCTTCGGTCGATGGCGCGTCGAGCGCCCGGCCCGGTGCCGTGCGGGCCGAGGGGAACACGGCCGCACACGAGAGGAGACCACCGGCGGTCGCCGTGATAACCGAAAGTTCGGGTCAGGAGGCCGTGGTGACGGTCACGGTGGTGAACCCGGCGGAGCGCAGCAGCCCCTCCAGCATCGAGCGGGTGCTCTGCTCGGCGCGCCGGGTGAGTTCGGTGTCCTTGGCGGCCTGCTCGATCTTCTGGGTGGCGAGGACCTCGACCTTCTTCTGGTTGCCCGGGTTGCCGCTGAAGAAGTCGCCGATGCGGTCGAAGAAGCCGCGCTGCTGGAGGTAGACGTAGGAGCGCCGGACGTCCAGTGCGGCGGGGGCGAGTCGGGCGGGCGGAACGACCACGGTGGCGGTGCTGCGGTCGTCCGAGACGGTCACCGCGCCCTGGTCGAGGGCGCCGAGGTCGACGGACGCGTCCACGGTGCCGGCCGCCACGTACAGGGTGCGGTTGCCGAGCAGGGCGGACGGCAGGAAGGCGGCCTCGTGGTCGAGGTCGACGACGATCTGGAAGCTGCCCTGGGCGCCGGTGAACTGCTTCATGTCCTGGATGGAGCGCAGCAGGACGGGCTGGCTGCGGTCCACGGTGCGGCGTTCCAGGGGGTTCGGGATCGAGGGGAACAGGCCCAGGTGCGCCCCGGCGAGGAACACCGCGAGGATCGCGGCCAGGGTCACCGGCAGGCCGATGTACCAGGGGGTGCGTCGACGGGCGGGGCGCTCGGCGGCGGGTTCCCGCACGGCCGGTTCCCGGGCCTCGTCCGGGTCCTGGCCCGGAGTGCCGGGGGCGGCCGGGGTGCCGGGAGCGGCCTTCCGGCCGCGTCCGAGGAGTGTCATCTGCTGCACCGTGCTTTCTCTCGTGGGGTGGGCCGGGCGTCGGCCCGCACCGGCGGAGGCCGGCGCGGGGACCGGACCGGCGGCCCGGCCGCCGATGGCAGGCGGGTACCCCGAGGCGGCCGGGTCACACGGGCGGGGATCGCCGCGGGCTGCTCAACTACGGTGATCTTCGGCCGAGTTGAGGAATCACCCCGGAGGCATCGGGGCCGCTGTGGAGTAACCCGGGGCGGGCAGACGAGCGGAGCCGCACCGCCCCGGGACGCGGTCGGCCGGGGAGGATCCGTGGCGTGCCCCCGCAGCCCCCGCCCTTACCGAAGCATGACGCGATGCCCGTGGTCGGCTCCGGTGCCGTCCTCGGCCGGTAGCGTCGCCGGTCATGAGGATTCTGGTCACCGGCGGCGCCGGGTTCATCGGTTCGGCGGTCGCGCGCGCCGTGGTCGCGGCGGGCCACGAGGTCCGTGTGCTCGACGCCCTGCTGCCCGCGGTCCACCCTTCGGGGGTCGCGCCCGAACTGCCGGCCGGCGTCGAGTTCCGGCACGGCGACGTCCGGGACGCGGCGGCGGTGGAGCGGGCCCTGGCCGGGGTGGACGCGGTCTGCCACCAGGCGGCGATGGTCGGGCTCGGGCTCGACCTCGACGACGCGCCCGACTACGTCGGCTGCAACGACCTCGGAACAGCGGTCCTGCTGTCCGCGATGGCACGCGGTGGGGTGCGGAACCTGGTGCTGGCCGGGTCGATGGTGGTCTACGGCGAGGGCCGCTACGCGTGCCCGGAGCACGGGGGCGTGGCGCCCGGTCCACGGCGCCCGGGCGATCTCGACGCCGGCCGGTTCGAACCGCCGTGCCCGCTGTGCGGCGCCGCGTTGCGGCCCGGGATGGTCACGGAGGAGGCGCCGGGCGACCCCCGCAACGTGTACGCCGCGACCAAGCTCGCCCAGGAACACCTGGCCGCGGCCTGGGCCCGCGCGAGCGGCGGGTCCGTCCTGGCGCTGCGCTACCACAACGTCTACGGCCCGGGCATGCCACGCGACACCCCGTACGCCGGGGTCGCCTCGCTGTTCCGTTCCGCGCTCGCCCGCGGCGAAGCCCCCCTGGTGTTCGAGGACGGCGGCCAGCGCCGGGACTTCGTCCACGTCGACGACGTCGCGGCGGCCAACCTCGCCGCACTGGAGGACGTCGGCGACCGCCTGCCGGGCAGTGCCCGGGCGTACAACGTCGGCAGCGGGGAGGTGCGCACGGTCGGCGAGATGGCCTCGGCGCTGGCCGACGCCTACGGGGGGCCGGCGCCGGTGGTGACGGGGCGGTACCGGCTCGGGGACGTCCGGCACATCACCGCCGACTCCTCCCGGCTGCGGGCCGAGCTGGGCTGGCGGGCCCGGGTGCCGTTCGGTGCGGGGATGGCCGAGTTCGCCGCCGCGCCCCTGCGGGTCTGACTACCCGCGCGCCGCCGGGAGGGCGATCTCGAAGCAGCAGCCCCCGGTGACGTTGTGCACCCGGGCGCGCCCGGCGTGCGCCTCGACGATGCCGCGGACGATGGCCAGTCCGAGCCCGGCGCCGCTGTCCCCGCCCTCGCCGGGGTCCCGCCGCGGCGTGCGGGCGGGGCTGCCGCGCCAGCCGGTCTCGAACACCCGGGAGAGGTCCTGCTCCGGGATGCCTCCGCAGCCGTCGGTGACCGAGAGCACCACCTCGTCCACCTCGCGGCGGGCGGAGACGGCGACCACGCCGTCCTCGGGCGTCGAGCGGATCGCGTTGACCAGCAGGTTGCCGAGCACCCGGGTGATCTCGCGGCTGTCCACCTCGACCGGCTCGGCGGCGACCTGGCGGCCCTCCAGGCGGACGCCGCGCTGCCGGGCCAGGGGGTGCGCACCGGCCAGGGCGTCGTCGACCAGGTCGTAGACGGAGACCCGGGACAGCGAGAGGGACAGCGCGCCGGCCTGGATCCGGGAGAGTTCGAAGAGGTCGTCGACCATCCCGGTGAGCCGCTCCACCTCGGCACGGATCCTCTTGAGGTAGTGCTCCGGCCGCTCGGCCACCCCGTCCTCCAGCGCCTCGGCCATGGCGCGCAGCCCGGCCAGCGGGGTGCGCAGGTCGTGGGAGATCCAGGCGATCAGCTCGCGCCGCGAGGCGTCCAGCGCCTGCGCCCGGGCCCGTGACTCGGCCAGCCGGGCGCTGGTGGCGGCGAGTTCCTCGCTGAGCTGGGCCAGTTCGAGCCCGAGCGGGTGCTCCGGTGCGGCGAAGCCGGCGTCGCTTCCGACGGTGCGGGCGGCCGCGGTCAGGGCCCGGCTGCCGGCCACGACCTGGCGGCCGAGCAGCGCGGCCGTGAGCAGCGAGACCACGGACGCCATGCCGAGCACCGTGATCACCACACCGAGGTCGTGTCCGGACAGGAACATCGCCTGGGCCACGGCGAACGTCCCGGAGGTGACCGCGAGGACGGTGACGACGGCGACGCAGAAGAGCGAGAGCGCCACCGAGCGGCGGCGCAGCAGTCGCACGGCCACCCATCCGAGCAGACCGGCTCCGGTGGCGCCGAGCCCGGCGAACAGGGCGATCAGCAGCAGGTCCTTCACGCCGGGCCGCCCTTCTCTTCCGTCACCGGGTCGTAGCGGTAACCGACGCCCCAGACCGTGGTGATCAGCGCCGGCGCGGCGGGGTCGTCCTCGATCTTCTCGCGCAGTCGGCGGACGTGGACGGTGACGGTGGACAGGTCGCCGAAGTCCCAGCCCCAGACCCGCTGCATCAGCTCCTGCCGGGCGAACACCGTCCGCGGGTGCCGCAGGAGGAAGGCGAGCAGGTCGAACTCCCTGAGGGTGAGGAGGAGTTCGTTCCCTCTGCGGTGGGCCCGGCGGGCCGGCGGGTCGAGCGTGATGTCCCCGGACACCAGGGGCACGGGGGCCGGCGCGGTGGTCGCGGCGGCGCGTGAGCGGCGCAGGACGGACTGCACGCGCAGGACGAGCTCCCGCGGGCTGAACGGCTTGGTGACGTAGTCGTCCGCGCCCAGTTCCAGGCCGAGGATGCGGTCGGCCTCGTCGCCCTTGGCGGTGAGCATCACCACCGGCAGGTCGGCGCCGTTCTCGGTGGCGCGCAGCCTGCGCAGGATCTCCAGACCGTCGATCCCGGGGAGCATGAGGTCCAGGACCAGCAGGTCGGGGCGGTGGTTGCGGGCCAGGTCGAGGCCCTGGACGCCGTCGCAGGCCCGGTCGACCTGGTGGCCGGCCCGGGTGAGGTAGCCGGCGACGACCTCGCCCACGGTCAGGTCGTCGTCGATGACCAGGATGCGGGCGGGGTCCGGTGGGCCGGCGGAAGCGGGGCTCTCGTTCACCTCGCCGAGGATACGAGCTGCGGCCGGAGTCGGGTGGGTCGCAGCGATGCACGTTCCGGTTCCGTAAGATCGCGGGCGCGGCCGGGGTGCCGCGATCCGCCGTTGGACTTTCGTAAGGGCGCGGTTCGGCCGCCGGCGGGCCGCCCGCCCTTAGCGTGGCCGGCGTGATCTCTCCGATTCCCCTCCTGCCACCCGCCGATGTGATCCTGCCCTGCCTCGACGAGGCCGAGGCCCTGCCCTGGGTCCTGGGGCGCGTACCCACGGGCTGGCGGGCGATCGTCGTCGACAACGGGTCCCGCGACGGCTCCGCCGGGCTGGCTCGCTCGCTGGGTGCGAGCGTCGTCGAGGAGCCGCGGCGCGGCTTCGGCGCCGCGTGCCACGCCGGCCTGCTCGCCGCCACCGCCGAGCTGGTCTGCTTCATGGACTGCGACGGCTCACTGGATCCCGCGCAGTTGCCGCGCGTCACCGCACCGGTCCTCGCGGGCTCGGCGGACCTGGTGCTCGGCCGCCGCCGCCCCGCGACCGCCGGTGCGTGGCCGTTGCACGCCCGCCTGGCCAATGCCGCCCTGGCCCGGCGGCTGCGGGCGAGGACGGGGGCGCCGCTGCACGACCTCGGGCCGATGCGGGCCGCCCGCCGTGAGCGGCTGCTGGCGCTGGGCCTGGGCGACCGCCGCTCCGGCTACCCGTTGGAGATGGTGCTCGCGGCCTCGGCGGCCGGGATGCGGATCGCCGAGACGCCCGTCGACTACCTGCCGCGGACCGGCCGCTCCAAGGTCACCGGTACGGTGCGCGGCACCCGGCAGGCCGTCCAGGACATGCGGGCCGTGCTGGCCGCGCCGCCGCCGACCCTGCTGGTGATCGCCAAGTCGCCGGTCCCGGGCCGGGTGAAGACCCGCCTCAGCCCGCCCTGCACACCCGAGCAGGCGGCGACGCTGGCCGAGGCCGCGCTGGCCGACACCCTGGCGACCCTCGACCGGGTACCGGCCGGCCGGCGGCTGCTCGTCCTGGACGGCGCCGTCGGCCGCTGGCTCCCGCCCGGCTGGCAGGTCGTGCCGCAGTCGGGCGGCGGACTGGACGAACGGCTCGCGGCCGCCTTCGCGCACGCCGCCCGGGCCGCCCCGGACGCGCCCGCGCTGCTGGTCGGCATGGACACCCCGCAGGTGGACGCCGCCCTCCTCGCGGAACCCCTGTCCCCGGCGCGCCGCCCGGGCGTCGACGCCTGGTACGGCCCGGCCGCCGACGGTGGTTTCTGGGCCCTCGGACTGGCGCGGCCCAGCGGGCCCCTGGCCCGGCGGCTGCTGCTGGGCCTGCCGATGTCCACCCCGGAGACCGGGCAGGCCCTGCTCGACCGGCTGCTGGCGGAGGACCTGACGGTCCACCGTCTCCCCGTGGTCACCGACGTGGACACCGTCCGGGACGCGCGCCGGGTCGCCGCCGAGGCCCCGGGCAGCAGGTTCGCGGCCTGTCTCCAAGCGATCGAGGCCGCCCCGGAGGTGGCGGGGTGAGCGTCGCCGCCGACGCGTGGGTGGACGATCCGTTCGCCGAGGCCGTGCGGACCGGGCGGGGCCCGCTGTGGCTGCGCCGCGAGGACGGCCGCCGGATCCCGCTCGACGTCGAACGCTGGTGCGCGCCCGCCGCCGGCGCGGACCACGGCCTGCTGCTGCGCTGCACCCGGCTGACCGCGCCGGTGGTGGATCTCGGCTGCGGCCCCGGCCGGCTCGTCGCGGCCCTGCTGGGCCTGGGCGTGCCGACGCTCGGTGTCGACATCACCGGCACCGCGGTGGCCCGGACCAGAAGCCTCGGCGGGCCGGCCCTGCGCCGCTCGGTCTTCGAGCGGCTGCCCGCCGAGGGCCGCTGGGGTGGCGCGCTCCTGGCCGACGGCAACCTCGGGATCGGCGGCGACCCGGGGCTGTTGCTCGGCCGGAGCGCCGAACTCCTCGCGCCGGGAGGCGTGTTGCTGGTCGAGGTGGAACCGCAGGACATCGACGAGCGGATCACCGTCCGGGTCGAGAGTGGCGACGGGCGGTTCGGGCCGCCGTTCGCCTGGGCCCGCTGCGGCGCGACGGCCACCGTCCGTCGGGCCGAGCGGGCCGGGCTCGTGGAGACCGAGCGCTGGTCCTCCCACGGCCGCCGCTTCCTCGCCCTCAGGCGGGCCGGCCGTCCTCGGTGACGGGCACCGCCTCCTCGGGCGCCGGGCTCGCTTCGGGCCACAGCGGGTGCTCGCGCTCGGCCCAGCGCCGCTCGACCAGCCCGGTCCGCATCCCGCGCCGGGCCTCCGGGTCCCGCACGGCCATCCGGACGTGCCCGGCGATCGCCGTGGCGACGGCCGCCGCGAACCAGTCGTGGACGAAGGTCGCGCCGGTCCGCCAGGCCGGCGGGGTCAGGTGGGTGAGCCACATCAGCAGGCCCGTCCCGAGGATCACCAGCATCGCCCCGAGCGTCCACTGGGCGTACAGCTTCTGCCCGGCGTTGAACTTCCCCGCCGGACGGTACGAGGCGCGGGCCCGGGTCGCCCGGAGCCACGCCCAGTCGGCGGGACCGAAGCGGCTCAGCCTCGACAGGTCCGCGCGCACCGCCCGGAAGGCGAGTCCGAGCAGCAGCGGCACCGGCAGCGCCAGGCCGCACCACACGTGCACGGTGACGACCAGCCGCCGGCGCCCGACCAGTTCGGCCAGCGGCGTCAGGTAGAGGCAGGCGGCGGTGGCCAGGCAGGTCAGCATCAGGGCGGCGGTGGCGCGGTGCACCCAGCGCTCGGCGCGGCTGAAACGGAGCAGGAGGTCAGGCGGTCGGCGCATCGTCACGTCCGTTCGACCGGCCGACCCAGGCGTCGACGTCATAGCCGAGCCGCTCCCAGTACCCCGGCTCCACCTTGTCGGTCACCGTGATCCCCGACAGCCACTTGGCCGACTTGTAGAAGTACATCGGCGCCACGTACAGGCGCACCGGCCCGCCGTGGGAGTGGGAGATCGGGGCGTCCTGGAGCCTGAGCGCGACCACCACGTCGTCACGTCGGGCCTGCTCCAGGGTGAGGCTCTCGGTGTACTCGCCGTCGAAGCAGCTGAACCGCACCGCGGCGTCGAGCAGGTGGGCCAGCGGCACGCCCTCGAACGGGGTGGCCGGTACCCGCCACCCCGTCACGCACTGCACGTCCCGCACGATCCGGCGCTGCGGCATCGCCTGGAGGTCGGCCAGGCGGTAGCTGCCGGGGCGGTCCACCAGCCCGTCCACCGTCAGGCTGTACGTGTCCGGGCCCTTGGTCGGCACCGAGGAGACCACGGAGTAGTACCGGAAGCCGCCGCCTCCCGGCAGCAGTCCGGTGAGCCCCGTCGGGTCCTTGCCGGCCACGGTGTCCTGGGCGCGCTGGAGGGAGGGTCCGGCCACCACGCCCGCGGCGCCGAGGCCGAGGAGGCCGAGCACCACCCGCCGGCCCACCGGGGTGCCCCCGGTCTGCTTCGCTGTTCTGTCCACGGCTCCGATTCGACCAGTCGGACCGGTGCCGCGACCAGGTCCGGCGCCGATCCGTCAGGCTTTCGTCATCTCCGTCCTTCCGTCATCGCCGTCCCTTCGTCATCGCCGTCCCTTCGTCATCGCCGTCCTTCGTCATCGCCGTCCTTCGTCATCGCCGTCCTTCGTCATCGCCGTCCCCGCACGACGGGCCGGCCCGTACCGGGGGCGCCGCTCCCGGAGTCCGGCGCCGCCGGGCTCCGCCGGGATCGCACCGGCCCGCGCAGCAGCGGCACCAGGAGGACGCAGGCCAGGGCCGCTCCGTAGGCGGCCTGCTGCGCCACCTCGCCGCCGACCAGGTAGAGCACCTGCCCGGCGGCCGGCACGGCCAGCCACTCCCAGGCGCCGTCGAGTGCGACCAGGGCCACCACCAGCAGGCCGTACCAGGGGTAGGCCGGCGCGACGAGCAGCAGGGCGCTCCCGGTCACCAGCAGCGCGCCCCGCCACGGGCGGCGGGGGTCGCCGCGCCGCAGCACCCACAGCACCACCGCCGCCAGGACCAGGCCCGCCGCCCACGGCGCCCAGCCGTCCGGCACGGCCAGTCGCAGGAGCCCGAACCGGTCCAGGTGCCCCTGCTCGTAGCCCTCCTCCCGCAGGTACCCGGGCAGGTAGCCCAGCACCGCCGGGCCCGAGACCGCGACGTAGGGCAGGTACGCCACCGCGAACGCCCCGAGTGCCGCGCCGAGGACGACGAGGTCGTTCCTGGTCGGACGGCGGGAGAGCACCCCGGACAGCGCCCCGGGCAGCGCGAGGGCCGGCAACAGCTTGGTGGCGACCGACGCGCCGAGCAGGACGCCCCCGGCGCCGGGCCGACGGCCCGCGGCACAGCCCAGCCCGGCGGTCATCAGCAGCGCCCCGAGGGTGTCGACGTGCGCGTCGTTGACCGCCCACACGGTGATGCCCGGACACCACCCCCACAGCGCCGCCCGCCGGCTCCCCCGCCCGATCACCAGCAGGAGACCCGTGGTGGCGACCGCCAGCAGCGCACCCGCCGTCTGCACCCCGCGCACCCCGCCGCCGAACGGGTGCACGGCGAGGAACCACGCCTGCGCGACCGGGGGGTAGATGGTGCGCACGGCGGGCCGGTTGATCCGGGTGCAGTCGCCGGCCGCCGTCCGCCGCTCGTCCCATCCCGAGCAACCGTCCGACGCCGGGAACAGGCCCGCGTCGCGCAACCGCACCAGCGCCGGGTCGTCCGGGGCGTGCGCGTACGGGGAGATGCCGGCCGCCTGCACCCGTCCGTCCCACACGTACCGGTAGGCGTCGTCGCTGGTGCGCGGCGGGGCCAGCAGCCCGACGGCCGCGACGGCCACGCTCCCGGCCAGCACCAGCGGGACCACCCGGTGGCCCGGCACCCGCCGCAGCAGCGCCAGCGCGAGCACGAACAGTCCCGCGTCGACCGCGTACCAGCCGTACAGCGGGTCGCGGTCGGCGAGCGTGCCGCCGCCGGTCACGGTCACCGCCAGGGCCGCCACCAGGGCGGCGAGGGCGAGCGTGCAGGGCAGGAGGGTGCGAGTGGCCACGCGCTCACCCTGCCACCGCCGCCACCGCGCACCGGCCCGGGCGGGGCCGCCGTTCGGATTCCGTAAGCACGTCGAACCACCCGCCGGGGGCCCGGGAACGCTTCGATGAGGGCGTGGAATCCAAGCACCCCGGCGCCCGGCGCCGGCTCCTCCCCGCACTCCCCCCGCCGCCCGCGTTCCTGCGCCGCGGCCCGTTCCGTGACGGCGCGTTCGGCTCGGCGCTGCACGAGCCGCGCACCGCCGTCGTCCTCGGCCGGTGGCTGGGCGCCGCCCTGCTGGTCTGCTTCCTGACCGGTCTCACCAGCCACGTGCTCCAGGACCCGCCGGGCCTGCTCACCGGCCTCCTGTCCGCACGGCCGGTGAACGGCTACCGCGTCACCCAGGGACTGCACGTCGTCAGCGGCCTCGCCGCCGTCCCGCTCGCCGGGGCCAAACTCTGGACGGTCTACCCGCGGTTGTTCGAGTGGCCGCCGGCGCGGAGCGTGGCGCACGCGCTGGAGCGGCTGGGCATCGCCGTGCTGGTGGCCGCCGTGCTGCTGGAACTGTTCACCGGCCTGCTGAACACCCTCCAGTGGTACCCGTGGCCGTTCCCGTTCCGCCAGACCCACTTCTGGCTCGGCTGGCTGGCGACCGGCGGGCTGCTGGTCCACATCGCCGTCAAGGCGCCGCTCATCGCCGGGAACTGGCGGCGGCCGCGGGTGCCCGTCCCGGGGCGGCGCGCGTTCCTGACCTCCGTCGCGGCGGCGGTCGGCGCGGTGACGCTCACGACCGCCGGACAGACCGTGCCCTGGCTGCGCACCCTGAACCTGCTGGCTCCGCGCCGCCCCGACCTCGGCTCGCAGGGCCTCCCGGTCAACCGCACCGCCGCCCAGGCCGGGACCACTGCCGTTCCCGCCACCTGGCGGCTCCGGGTGGACGGCCCGCGACCGTACGAGCTCACCCTCGACGAACTGGCCCGACTCCCCCAGCACGAGGCCGTCCTGCCGATCGCCTGTGTGGAGGGCTGGAGCGCGAGCGCCCGGTGGGGCGGCGTCCGGGTCGCCGAGCTGCTGGCCCGGGCCGGCGCGCCCGCCGGCTCCGCCGTGCGGGTCACCTCGTTGGAGACGGACGGCCCGTACCGGGTCATGGAGATGCCCGCGCAGTACGCCGAGGACCCGCTCACCCTGCTGGCCCTCAGGGTCGACGGCGAGACGCTGGACGCCGATCACGGCTTCCCCGCGCGCATCATCGCGCCGAACCGCCCGGGCGTGCTGCAGACCAAGTGGGTCGCGCGGCTGGAGGTGGTCCGATGACCACCTGGCTCCGTGCTGCGGCCCTGGCCGCCGGTCTCGCGCTGATCGGCTTCGGCCTGTACGGCCTGCTGACCGACCCCTACCTCACCGACCCGGCGCAGGTCCTCACCTGGGCGGTCGGGGCGCTCGTCCTGCACGACGCCGTGTGGCTCCCCCTGCTGTGCCTGGTCGGCGCCCGCCTGGCCCGTGGGCCGGTCCTGCGCGGCTGGCTGATCGTGGTCGCCGCCGTCACCGCCGTCGGTCTGCCGGCCGTCCTGCGCGCCGACGACGATCACGGCAACCCCTCCCTGCTGCCGTTGCCCTACCTGCGCAACTGGCTGGCCGTCCTGGCGGCCACCGCCGCGCTCGCCCTCGTGATCGGGCTCGTCCGGCGGTGGCTCCGGCCCCGGCCGGTCAGTCGCCGGGAAGGCCGGTCGTGAGGCCGTCCAGCGCCTGACCGCACGGGCAGGCCCGCTCGGCGGGCAGCAGGCCGACCGCCTTGAAGAGCACCGTGCGCAGCCGCTCCACGTTGCGCGAGAA
Organism: Kitasatospora sp. NPDC058218; assembly: GCF_042882445.1. Classification (NCBI taxonomy): domain Bacteria; kingdom Bacillati; phylum Actinomycetota; class Actinomycetes; order Kitasatosporales; family Streptomycetaceae; genus Kitasatospora; species Kitasatospora sp. NPDC058218. Next base: position 30,693 of record NZ_JBHVWC010000082.1, read on the forward strand.
GACCGCGAGCACCTCCGCGTGGGTGACCCCCTCGCCGCTCTCCACACCCGCGTCGAGGTCGGTGACCAGGGCGATCGAGGTGTAGCACAGCCCCAGTTCACGTGCCAGGACGGCCTCCGGGTGACCGGTCATGCCGACCACCGACCAGCCGTTGGAGGTGAACCACCGGGACTCGGCGCGGGTGGAGAACCGGGGCCCCTCGATGACCACCAGCGTCCCGCCGTCCACCGGCTCCCAGGCCGCGCCGGAGGCCGCCGCGAGCGCCGCCCGGCGCCCCTGCGGGCAGTACGGGTCCGCCATCGACACGTGGACCACCTCGGGCACCGAGCCGTCCGGCAGCGGCACTCCGTCGTAGAAGGTCTGCACCCGGCCGGAGGTCCGGTCGACGAACTGGTCGGGCACCAGCAGCGTCCCGGGCCCGTAGTCGGGCCTCAGCCCGCCCACCGCGCAGGGCCCGAGCACCTGGCGCACACCGAGCGAGCGCAGCGCCCAGAGGTTGGCGCGGTAGTTGATCCGGTGCGGCGGGATCCGGTGGCCGCGCCCGTGCCGGGGCAGGAACGCGACCCGCCGGCCGGCCGCCTCGCCCACGAACAGCGCGTCGCTCGGCGCACCGTACGGGGTCTCCACCCGCACCTCGACCACGTCGTCCAGCAGCTCGTAGAGCCCGGATCCGCCGATCACGCCCACCTCGGCCCGAGGAAGAAGGATCTGATCGTCCGTCATTCGACACACCTCTCTCACCTGACTGTGCCCGCCACTGTAGGAGCCGGCGCCGCAGGATCCGGCGTGCTGCGGGCTTACGAATCAGGAACGGCTCCCGAGCGCCCGGGCGGGCGGTCGGTCACCGTCCGTCCCGCCGGCCCCGACGGTGCGTCCGGCCGTCCACTCGTACTCCATCTGGCGGGCGGTGCGACGGGCGAGCCGTTCGCCGAAGAGCCGGCCCACGATGTGCAGGGCGGCGTCGATGCCCGCGCTGATCCCCGCCGAGGTGACGATGTCGCCGTCGTCGACCCACCGGACGTCGGTGCGCACCCGGACGTCCGGCCGGCGCCGGGCCAGCTCCTCCTGGTCCTCCCAGTGGGTCGTGGCCGGGCGGCCGTCCAGCGCCCCGGTGGCGGCCAGCAGGAAGGCGCCGGTGCAGATGCTGAACGTCAGTGCGGAGGTCCGCCGGCGCCGGGCCAGCCAGTCGACGACGTCCGCGTCCGTCTCGACCGCCGTGGTGACGCCGCCGGGGATCACCAGCACGTCGAACGGCGGATCCTCGTCGAGGGTGTGGTCCGCCACGACCCTCAGCCCGCCGCGGGCGCGGACCTGCCGGTCGGTCGCCGCGACCGTCAGGACGCGCAACAGGGGCTCGTCGTCGTCGGTGCGGGCCAGCCGGCCGGCCGTGCTGAAGACCTCGAAGGGGCCTCCCAGGTCGAGCACCTCGACCTCGTCGAAGACGAGCATCCCGAACGTCAGCGGTGCGATGGTGTCTGGCTTCATGCCACCAGACTCGGGCCTGACGGGTGCCGCCCGACAGTGTCGGGAACGGCACCGACCGCTAGGATCCCGTCATGCGCCAGCACCGGATCGCCTGCCTCGCCTTCGACGGGATGGCCCCGTTCGAGCTCGCCACCGTCGCCGAGGTGTTCGCGGTCCCCCGGCCGGAGCTGGACGTGGACTGGTGGTACCGGTTCGAGCTGTGCGCCGAGACGCCCGGGCCGCACCGGGTCGTGGGCGGCTTCGACATCGTGGTGCACCACGGCCTGGACCGGCTCCGGCACGCCGACACCGTCATCGTCCCGGGCGTCGCGGACGTGCGCCGCGACGTCTCCGGGACGGTCCTGGACGCGCTGCGGGAGGCGTACGCGCGAGGTGCGCGCGTGGTGTCCATCTGCAGCGGCGCGTTCGCTCTGGCCGCCGCGGGCCTGCTGGACGGCCGGGAGGCGACCACGCACTGGCGCCACGCCCGCCTGCTCCAGGAGCGCCATCCGCGGGTGACGGTCAACGCGTCGGTGCTCTACGTCGACCACGGTTCGGTCGTCACCGCCGCCGGTACCGCCGCCGGCATCGACGCCTGTCTGCACCTCGTCCGCACGGACCACGGCGCCGAGGTCGCCGCCCGGGTGGCCCGCCGCATGGTGGTGGCCTCGCACCGCGAGGGCGGCCAGGCCCAGTTCGCGGAGCACCCGGTGGGCAAGGCGCCGCCGGACGACCCGATCGGCAACGCCATGCGGTACGCGCTGGAGCACCTGCACCGGCGGCTCCCCGTCGACGAACTGGCCGGTGTCGCCCACCTGTCGGTGCGACAGTTCGAGCGCCGCTTCGTCGACGCGGCCGGTCTGCCGCCGGGGCGGTGGATCACGCAGCAGCGGATCCGCGCCGGCGCCGCACTGCTGGAGTCCGCCGAGCACCCGATCGACGCGGTGGCCGGCCGGGTGGGCCTGACCGTCGCGGGCTTCCGCCACCACTTCCGGGAGGAGATGGGCGTCAGCCCCTCGGCCTACCGCCGCCAGTACCGGCGCTGACCCGTCATCAAGGCCGTCCTCACGCAGGACCGGCCGATCAGCCCCGGACGATCTCCCTCGTCGATCACGATGATCCGGTCGCCGCGGATGAACGATCCGAAGCCAGAGGGAAGTTCGGCACCGCCCGACTATTGATAGGAAACTTTACTTTCTACTACGCTGTCGGCTGGCGGCTTGGCGCGGCGCCCGCACCGGATGGGGCGTGACGCGCTCAGCGAGAGCTCTGACCCGGCCGCCGCGGTGGTGCGGTCACCGCTCGGCCGGCGGGTTCGCGTGCGGTGCACGCCGGTGTCCAGCTCTCACCAATCTCTAGGTCAGGGGTCCAGGGATGCGTCTGGGTGTCTCGGTAAGGCCTGTTCATATCGGAGTGTTCGCCGCCGTGCTCGCCTTGCTCGGCGGACTGTTGCTCGGCTGGTCCGAGCGGGCGGGGGCGGCGGCCGATCCGCTGCTCTCGCGGGGGAAGGCCGCGACGGCCTCGTCCACGGAGGGGTCGTCGTACGCGGCGGGGAAGGCGTTCGACGGGAGCACCTCCACGCGGTGGGCGAGCGCGGAGGGGAAGGACCCGCAGTGGCTGCGGGTGGACCTCGGCGCGAACGCCACCGTCTCACGGGTGAAGCTCAGTTGGGAGGCCGCGTACGCGAAGGCGTACCGGCTGGAGGTGTCGGCGGACGGGGTGACCTGGACGACGGTGGCGGAGGAGAAGGCCGGCAACGGCGGGACGGACGACTGGACGGGGCTGGCCGGCAAGGGCCGCTACGTCCGGATGTACGGGACGGCCCGCGGGACGTCGTACGGGTACTCGCTGCTGGAGATGGAGGTCTACGGGGCCCTGGACGGCGGGACGCCGCCCGGCGGGGCCGCCTTCACCGTGGTGGCGGCGGGCGACATCGCCGCGCAGTGCACCGCCTCGGACAGCGCCTGCGCGCACCCGAAGACCGCCGCACTCGCCCAGCAGATCGACCCGAAGTTCTACCTGACGATGGGTGACAACCAGTACGACGACGCCCGGTCGTCGGACTTCCGCGACTACTACGACAAGACCTGGGGCGCGTTCAAGGCGAAGACCCACCCGGTCCCGGGCAACCACGAGACCTACGACCCGGCCGGGTCGCTCGTCGGGTACAAGTCGTACTTCGGCAGCATCGCCTACCCGCAGGGGAAGAGCTGGTACAGCTTCGACGAGGGCAACTGGCACTTCGTCGCGCTGGACTCCAACGCCTTCGACCAGAGCGCCCAGATCGACTGGCTGAAGGCCGACCTGGCGGCCAACGCGAAGAAGTGCGTCGCCGCCTACTGGCACCACCCGCTGTACTCCTCGGGCGGGCACGGCAACGACCCGGTCTCCCGGCCGGTGTGGAAGATCCTCTACGGCGCCAAGGCCGACCTGGTGCTGAACGGGCACGACCACCACTACGAGCGGTTCGCCCCGCAGGACCCGGACGGCAAGGCGACCGCGGACGGGATCGTCGAGATCGTCGGCGGGATGGGCGGCGCCGAGCCCTACCCGATCGAGCAGGTCCAGCCGAACAGCCAGAAGCGGATCAGCGGTGACTACGGCGTGCTGAAGCTGGACTTCACCGACTCCGGGTACGGCTGGAGCTACGTCGGAACGGACGGCCAGGTCAAGGACACCAGCCCGAAGTACAGCTGCCACTGATGATGTACCTGGCCACCACCGGCCGCCGCCCGGACGCGCCGCTCCGCCCCTCGGGGGTGGGGCGGCGCGTCCCCGGCACGGTCATCGCGCTCGGAGCGGTCAGCCTGGTCACCGACGTCTCCTCGGAGATGGTCACCGCCGTGCTGCCGCTCTACCTGGTGCTGGGGCTCGGCCTCTCACCACTCCAGTTCGGCTTCCTCGACGGGCTGTTCAACGGCGCCACGGCACTGGTCCGGCTGCTCGGCGGCAGGCTCGCCGACCGGGGCGGCGGCCGGCACCGGACGGTCGCCGGGGTCGGCTACCTGCTCTCGGCGCTCTCCCGGCTCGGGCTGCTGCTGGCCGGCGGGGCGGCCGGCGGGATCGCCGCCGCCCTGGCCGCCGACCGGCTCGGCAAAGGCGTGCGGACCGCGCCGCGGGATGCGCTGATCTCGCTCAGCGCACCGCCGGAGGCGCTCGGCCGGGCCTTCGGCGTGCACCGGGCGATGGACACCACGGGGGCGCTGCTCGGACCGCTGGTCGCGTTCGCGGTGCTGTGGGCGACGGCGGACGCGTACGACGCGGTGTTCGTGGTCAGCTTCGCCATCGGGCTGCTCGGGGTGCTGGTGCTGATGCTGTACGTCCCGGCCGGGGCGGGGATTCCGGCGGGCGCCGCGGCGCCCGCCGTCGCGCCGAGACCGGCCGTCGCACGGAAGCCGGCCGTCGGGCCGAGGCCTGCTCGGGAGAGGACCAGGGCACTCGCCGATCCGGTGTTCCGGCGGGTGGTCACGGCCGCCGCGCTGCTGGGGGCCGCGACGATCGGCGACTCCTTCCTCTACCTGCTGCTCCAGCGCGGCCTGGACCTGCCGCCCCTGCTCTTCCCCCTGCTGCCGCTCGGTGCGGCGGCCTGCTACCTGGTGCTGGCCGTCCCGGCGGGCCGGATCGCGGACCGGACCGGGCGGCGCACCCCGTTCCTCTGCGGGCACGGTGCGCTGCTCGCGGCCTACCTCACCCTGCTCGCTCCGCCGGTGTGGCCGACCGCCGTGCTCACCCTGGTGCTCCTGGGTGTCTTCTACGCCGCCACCGACGGTGTGCTGATGGCGCTCGCCGGGCCGGTGCTGCCGGCGGAGGGCCGGGCGGGCGGGCTCGCCGTGCTGCAGACCGGCCAGGCGCTGGCCCGGCTGGTCGGAGCGGCCGGCTTCGGCGCGGCCTGGACGTGGTGGGGGCCGCGCCCGGCCCTGCTGGCGGCCGCGCTCGCGCTGGCCGCCGCACTCGCCGCCGCAGGGCGGATCCTGCCGACAAGGGAGGCCTCGTGAAGGCGCGTTCGACGGTCCTGGTCATCGCCGTCCTGGTGCTGCTGGGCGGTTCGCTCGGGTACGTGCTGCACGCCAGGCAACGCGACGGCGGGCCACAACTCGTCGCGGCGGAGAGCTCGTTCACCCTGAACGAGCCCGGCGTCTACTACCGGGACGGCGCCACCGGGCGGGTCGCCCGCAGCCAGGGGGCGCCGGACGGGCCGTCCTGCGCCCGGTTCTACGCCGCGGGGGACCACGCGCTGTGCCTGCGGGCGCTGCCCGGCGTCCCGGCCCGTACTCAGGCGGTGGTGTACGACCGGCGGTTCACCGAGCTCCAGACGGTGACGGTGCCCGGCATCCCGAACCGGGCCCGGGTGTCGGCCTCGGGGCAGCTGCTCTCCTGGACCACCTTCGCGGTGGGCGACTCGTACGCGGCCAGTGGCTTCTCCACCCGCACGTCGATCCTGGACCTGCGCACCGGCTACCTGGTGAAGTCGATCGAGTCCATCCCGCTGACCATCGGCGGCACCCGCCACCACGCCGCCGACGTCAACTACTGGGGCGTCAACTTCGCCGCCGACGACAACCGCTTCTACGCCACCGTCTCGACCGGCGGTCAGACGCACCTGGTCGAGGGCGACCTGCGGGCGTGGTCGGCCCGGACCCTGCGGGAGAACGTCGAGTGCCCCTCGCTCTCGCCGGACGGTACCCGGATCGCCTTCAAGAAGAAGGTCTCGGCCGACCCCGCCGCGCCCTGGCGCCTCCACGTCCTGGAGCTGGCCGGCCTGCGCGAGCACCCGCTGGCCGAGTCGCGCAGCGTGGACGACCAGGCGGCCTGGCTCGACGGGGAGACCCTCGGCTACGCGCTGCCGGGCCGGGACGGCAAGGGCACCGACGTCTGGACCGTCCCGGCGGACGGCGGCGGGGCGCCGCAGCTCCTGGTGCCCGGCGCCTCGTCGCCGGTGGCCGTTCCGGCGGCGCCGGGCTGACCCGACGGTCGGTGCGGCACCGGCCCGCCGGGGGCGCACCGACCCTCCACGGATGTGTCGGCCCTGTGAAACTCCTGCGTTCTGACCCCTTGTCAGGCCGATCATTCCTCCCTACCTTCGGGGGTCAGGACCCCGGCCCCATCGGGCCCGGCGGCCCTCCCGGCGGGTGCGACCCGCGCCGTCGCCGGACACACGACAAGACCTGGAGGCGTCACATGCCTGTAGCCATGATCGACGAGATCCGCGACGCGGGCCCGCTCGCGGTCGACGACGAGGCCATCGTGTTCGAGGACGACGACCGCAGCGACCACGACGCCACGGCGTGTCTCGCCGACCCGTGGGTGACCGCCACCACCCGCTTCGGCTGCGACTTCAACTCCTGACGGTGGCCGGGCCCATCGCCGGCCGCAGCGGATGGTCCGACGACACCTGGTCGTACCTGAACGATCCGCGGATGCCGGCGATGGCGCACGGTTGGAAGCTGCACGTCTCGGCCCGGCCCGGCGACCTCACGGCCGTCGTCGACCTCGTCCTGCCGGTGCTGCTGCGCCACGTCTGCCACGCCAAGTGGGCCAGGAGTCCGGAGACCCTGCGGGAGCTCAACTCCGGTGCGTCGAGCGCGGGAGCCGTCGGGAAGGCGATCACGGTCTATCCGGGACCGGGCACCGTCGTCGGGCTCGCGGACCAACTCGTCGCCCTCCTGCGCGACCGGGAGGGACCGCGGATCGTCAGCGACCGGCGGGTCGATCCGCGCTCCCCCGTCTACTACCGCTACGGGCCCTTCACGGGCGACTACCGGACCGGCCGGAGCGGGCGCCTCGAATCGGTCATGGTGGGCCCCGACGGTCGGGTCTTCGACGGCCTGGCCACCGGTGCGTACCGGTGCCCGCCGTGGGCCGAGGACCCCTTCGCGGACCGGCCCGGGAACGACGCCCGACCGCCCTCGTCCCCCGAAGTCGGACTCGGCGACGGACTCGGACTCGGACTCGGCGACGGGCGCTACCGGATCACCGGCGGCATCGTGCGCAAACCGCAGGGCAACGTCTACCGCGCGGTCGACCGGGCCACCGGGCTGCCGGTGGTCGTCAAGCAGGCGCGGGCCTTCGTGGCCGAGGACGAGTCCGGTGCGGACACCCGCGACCGGCTGCGCAACGAGCGGACCGTGCTGGCCGCGCTCGACACCGTCGCCGGGGTCCCCCGCGCGCTCGACTACTTCCGCCACCACCACGACGAGTACCTGGTGATGAGCAGCTGCGGCGATCGGGACCTGCGGCGCGAGGTCCAGGAGAACGGCCCGTACCGGGACGACGAGGCCCGGCCCGCGCGCACGCTCGCCGAGCTGGCCGGCCGGCTCCTGCGCGTCCTGGACAGCGTCCACCACTTGGGCGTGGTGGTCCGTGACCTCAAGCCCGACAACGTCGTGCTCGACGCCGCGGGCCGGTGCCATGTGATCGACTTCGGCGTCAGCGCCCTGGACGGCGTCGGTCCGGACGGCGCGACCCCCGGCTACAGTGCCCCGGTCCGGCGCGCGGGCGGACCGGCCGAACCCGCCGACGACTACTACGCCCTGGGCACGACCCTCTGCTTCGCCGCCACCGGCCTGGATCCGGTGGTCGTCGACGGCGACGCCGCCGTCAACCGGGACCGCACCCTCGCCGGCCTGGCGTGGGCGCTGCCCGGCGACGACCACCGGCCGATCCGGGCGGCGATCGCCGAGTTGACGAGCCTCGATCCGGCCGTGCGGACCGCCGGCGCCGACCGGCTCCGCACCGGGGCGGTGGGGGCGGTGGGGGCACCCGCGGCGGTCGGGGCGGTGGGCGCGTCCCGGGCGGTCGAACGGCCCGAGGCGCCCAGGACACCCCGCGGGCCCGGGCGGCTCCGCTGGGACGACGGCCTCCTCGACGAGATCATCGAGCACACGGCCGCGTACTGCGTCGCCGAGGCCCGCAGGATCGCGGACCCCGAGCTCGCCGCACGCACGAACATCCCGACGCCGGTCGACGTCTACGGCGGAAGCTCGGGGCTCGGCCTGGAACTCCTCCACCACCTCCACCGAAGCGGGGTGCGCGACAGCGTCCACGCCCTCGCGTCCTGGACGGCGAGCCAGTCCAGGAACCTCTCACCGGGCTTCTACTCGGGCCGCACCGGTGTCGAGCTCTTCCTCGCCGAGGCACGGGCGACCCCAGGCGCCGGGACCGCGGGCCCGACCCCAGGCGCCGGGAACGCGGGCCGGGGCCCGGACGTGGTCGGCACGGCAGGGCCGGGAGAGCACCCCGCCCTGCCGGCCCGGGGACCGGACGGCGGACCACCGGAAGCGGACCTGATCGAGGGCGTCGCCGGAATCGGCATCGGCCGTCTGCTCCTCGCCCGCCACGCGGCGGCCGGCGGCGACAGCCGACTCGCCGACCGTCACCTCGCCGTCGCCGCCGAGTGCGACCGGATGCTGGCGTCCGGCGAGGCCCGGCTGACACCGGCGGGAGCCGAGACGATCGGCAGCGCCGCCCTGCGCGAAGGACTGGCGCACGGCGGGGCGGGTGTCGCGTACTTCCTGCTCGAACACGCGAGCGCGACCGGGGATCCCGCCACGCTCCACCGGGCCCGCCGGGCGTGTGCGCACCTCGCCGCCGTCACCCCGGGCATCGTCGCGGCGGCGACCGCCCCCGGGGGATCGCGCCGGTACGGCTCCTGGTGCCGGGGCCTGGCCGGGATCGGAGCGGTGCTCGTCCGGGCCGCCGACCGCCTCGGCGAACCCGAGTACCTCGTCCTCGCCCAGCAGAGCGCGCGCGCCTGCGCCGCGCTGGCGCCGCGCATGCCGCTGGTCACCCAGTGCTGCGGGCTGTCCGGGGTCGGCGACCTGCTGGTGGACGTCGCCGGGGCGGCCGGCTCCGAGGAGTTCTGGCACGCCGCCGAGACCGTCGCCGCGATCATCCTCAGCCGTAGCGGCGGCACCCCGTCCCACCCGGTGTTCCCGGACGCCGGCCTGACCCGGTCGAGCGCCACCTGGGCCGGCGGCTCCGCCGGCGTGCTCGCCTTCCTCAGGAGACTGCACGGCCGCGGCGGACGACGGCTCGGCCTCATCGACTGACGGCCCGGATGCCGTCGGCACCGTGCCGCGTCCCACCCGCCCCCGCCGGACGTTCGGGGCGGTGGCGAGCACCACGCACGCGGGGACCGCGCCCGAACCGCGGCCGCCCGGAAGCGACCGGGCACGCCCGCCGGCCCGGGCCCGGGCGCAGCGCACCGTTCCCGCCACCGGTCCTCCCCACCGCTCCCCCGGCGCGGCGGTGCGCGGGGCCCGGGCAGCGCATACCAACTGCTCGCCCAGCAGAGATCATTAGCGCAGCCGACGGCTATTCACCGGCCGAACCACGCTGTACCGAAAGGGTCCTGACGATCATTCCATCGGCCTTCGACCTGCGGGAACGATCGAAGCAATCGTACTCACAAACCAGCCGGGCCCGAAACCCCCGCTCCGGCCGATCCGCTCCGGCCGATCCGCTCCGGCCCAATGCGTGGTGGCAAGAACCGGACACGGCCGACCACGACCCGGAACACCCGGCGGCGGCCGCGCCCCGGCGAGGGAATTCGGCCGGTTCCGGCGGCCGAACGGCAATCCGGGCACGGTGCGACTCCCCCGACTTCCCGCCATCGACGCACCGGATCACGGCCGGCGCGGCGGCGGGGCCGAACCCGCGGGCACCAGGCGGCTGATGTGCAAGCTTCAAGGATTCCCCGTCTTTCGGGGGGTGCGATCACGCCAGCTCGACGGCCCGCCGCCCGGCACGGACGGTCCGGTCGGGCGATCGAGCGCAATACCCGCGAATGGGCTTCCGAAACATCGACCTGATCGTGCGTCAGCTCGCCATACCAAGTCGGACGCCATCGATCCAGACCTTCTTTCAGGAGGATTTGGAAGTACTCTGTCGTCAACCGCGCGAGAACCTGTTCGACCCCTGGGGACCATTCTCGGAACCAGGGTGTTTCCTCCGCGCGGTCGATGATGTTCTTTGGTACGGGGGTGACTTGTGGCGGAGGGTCACACAATGAATTTCAGAGTTCTCGGCCCGTTGGCAGTCCAGGCCGGAGGAATCACCGTGAATCCGGGGTCGGCCCGGCAGCGGGCGGTATTGTCCGCCCTTCTGCTGACGCCGGGCCAGCCGGTGACCGTGGAACAGCTCACCGAGGCCGTCTGGCCGCGGAACCCGCCGAGCGACGTCATGGCGAACCTGCACAGCTACGTGTCCAACCTCCGGCGGCTGTTGGAGCCGAACCGGCCGCCCCGGAACCGGGACACCATCCTGCGGCGCGAACCGAACGGCTACGTCCTGGCGGTGGACCCCGACTGCATCGACGCCGTCCGCTTCGAGCGGATGCTGCACGAGGGCCGGCGGCTGCTCCAGGCCGGGATGCACCGGACGGCGAGCCGGACCCTGGAGGACGGGCTGGCGCTGTGGCGCGGACCCGCCCACCCGGAGGTGAGCGACTACGCGCTCGGCGCGCAGACGGCCTCGCGGTTCGAGGAGTTACGGCTGCTGGCCCTGGAGAGCCTGTGGGACGCCACGCTGGCCGAGGAGTGCGACTTCTCCGCGCACGCCGCCGAACTGCCCGCGCTCGCCCTGCGGTTCCCGACCCGGGAGCGGTTCAGCTGGCTGCTGATGAAGGCCCTGTACCGGTCGGGCCGGCGCGCCGACGCGATCGACGCGTACCACCGCACCCGCCGGACCCTGGCGGAGGAGTACGGCGTCGACCCGGGCTCCGAGTTGCAGGAGCTGTTCGGCACGATCCTGCGCGGCGACCCGATCGCCGGGTGCGCCTGAGCACTCGGCGGGCGGCTCCCCCCGCGTACAGGCCGGGCGACCGG
>NZ_JBHVWC010000083.1:0-41213 GCF_042882445.1 Kitasatospora sp. NPDC058218
GACGAGCACGACATGGGCCACACCGTCGCCGGCTGGACGGGTGCGGCGCTCGCGATCGCCGGCAGCGCCCTCGCCGGCGTGGCCTTCGCGGCGGGGGGGGGCGCCCCGCGGGGGGGGGGGCGCGCCCGGCCCCGGGGCCGCCCACCCCCTTCCAGGATCTCACGCCGCCCCGGTGGCCCAGGAACCGTTTCCCGCGCCACCCGCCACCGGGCGGCCCGGGAACCGTTCCCCGCGGGCCTTACGACGCCTTCGGCGGCTGGTAGTCCTTGCCGAGGACGACCACCAGGTCGGCGTTCTGCGCGTCGGTGACCTTCTTCGCCGCCGTCTCCGGCAGATTGAGGCTGATCGCCAGCGACTTCGCCGCGGCCTGCCGGGCGTCGTCGGTGTAGCGGATCTCACTGACCGCCTGCGGCGCCGCCTTCGCCCCGCCGGGGATGAAGGTGAGGCCCGCGTTCACCACCTGGACCTGCGCGGCCGCGGCCGCCTGGTCGTTGCCGGTGGCGTCCTGGATCGAGATCCGGGCCGGCGCGTCGGCCGAGGAGGCGGACTTCAGCGTGCCGCCCAGCACGTCCTTGACCTGCTGGCCGGCGCCGGCCTCGTCCAGGGTGCCGTCCGGCTTCACGGTCAGCGCGGTGGTCCCGAGGTGGCCGTCCTTCGCCTGCTGGGCGAGCTGGACGAGCACTCCGGCCAGGGCGTCCTCGGGCAGCGACGGGTCGAGCACCGCGTTCATCCGGTGCACGTCGTCCTTGGCGTCCTTGAACTCGGTCGGCATGGTCCGCATCACCGCGTCCATGACCTGGCCGAACCGGGCCAGCTGGGCGTCCCGGCTCTCGCCGGAGGCCTGCAGGGTGGCGTAGGCGACGGCCGCCTTTCCGCTCAGCAGCGTGTTCTTGCCCGCCGCGGAGAGCAGCTTGCCGTCCGGCTTGCCGCCCTCGTGGGTCTCCGCGTTGGTGTCCACCCGGACCCCGCCGAGCTGGGCGACCAGCAGTTCCAGGTACGGGGTGTCGAGCCGCCAGGTGCCGGCCACCGGGGCGCCCAGCACGGCGGTCAGGGCATCACGGGTGGCGGACGGGCCGATGCTGTCCATCGCCTGGCCGACGGAGGTCAGCGGCGGGTCGCCCGGGCCGGGCAGGCGCAGCGTGTCCGGCAGCAGCAGCACGGTGCCCTTGTGCCCTGCGGCGTCGTTCACCAGCAGCGCGCTGGAGACCTTGCCCTGCAGGTCGCGCAGGTGCACCACGTTGACCTGGCGCGGGCCGGCGGCGGTCGCCGCGCTCTGCTTGTCGCCGGTGAGCCAGAGGTAGCCGCCGGCGCCGGCGGCCGCGAGGGCCAGCACCACACCGGCGCCGATCAGCCGGTTGCGCAGCTTGCGGCGGCGCTCGGCGCGCACCTCGCTGCGCGACTCGGCGAACTTCAACCAGTCGATGACGTCCTCGGTCTCCTCCGCCTCCTCGTCGACGAAGGTGAACTCACCGGTGGGGTAGTCGTCCCCGGGCACCTTGCCGGCGCCGCCGGCTGCCTTGGCCGCGCGGCTTCCGCCGACCTGTTCGGACGGCGCCGCGGGCCGGGCCGGCGCCGCCTCTGCGGGGGCCGGCCGGGGCGTGCGGGGGCGCGGCGGCACCGGGGCGGCCTGCTCGCGCTCCGGCTCGGTGACCACCGGCTGCGGCGCGGTCCCGTACTGCTGCTGCTCGTAGCCGCCCTGCTGTCCGTAGCCGCCCTGCTGCGGCTGCTCGTACGGCTGGTAGGTCTGCTGGTACTGGTCCTGGCCCTGCCCCTGGTAGCCGCCGGGCTGCTGGTACGCCTGCCCGCCGGGCGCCGCCGGCTGCCCGTACGGGTCGTACTGGTCGTACTGCTGCTGCCCGTAGCCGCCCTGCTGGTCGTAGCCGCCGCCTTGCTGCGGCTGCTCGTAGGGCTGGTACGCCTGCTGGTACTGGTCCTGGCCCTGCCCCTGGTAGGCGGTGTACTGGTCCTGCCCGTAGGGCTGCGCCGGCGGTACCGGCTGCCCGTACTGGTCGTACTGCTGCTCGTAGCCGCCCTGCTGCCGGGGCGGGTACTGCTGCTGGTACTGCCCGGTGGACCAGTCGTCCTGCTGTCCCCTGCGATCGGTCATCCGTCGGCCCCTCCGGGGATCAGGTCCGGTGCGGCGCGTAGAGCGCCCGCTTGTCGATGTAGCGGACCACGCCGTCCGGGACGAGGTACCAGACCGGTTCGCCCTTGGCGACCCGGTTGCGGCAGTCCGTGGAGGAGATGGCCAGCGCCGGGACCTCCACCAGGGAGACCCCGCCCACCGGAAGCCCGGCGTCCGAAAGAGTGTGCCCCGGCCGGGTGCAGCCGATGAAGTGGGCGAGCGAGAAAAGCTCCTCGGAGTCCCGCCAGGAGAGGATCTGCGCGAGCGCGTCGGCGCCGGTGATGAAGAAGAGGTCGGCGTCCGGGTGGAGCGCGCGCAGGTCGCGCAGGGTGTCGACGGTGTACGTCGGGCCCTCGCGGTCGATGTCGATCCGGCTGACCGAGAACTGCGGGTTCTCGGCGGTGGCGATGACCGTCATCAGGTAGCGGTCCTCGGCCGGCGTCACCAGGCGGTCGGTCTTCTGCCACGGCTGCCCGGTCGGAACGAAGATCACCTCATCGAGGTGGAACGCGCTCGCCACCTCGCTGGCGGCTACCAGGTGCCCGTGGTGGATCGGGTCGAAGGTGCCGCCCATCACGCCGAGCCGCTTCTTCACCGGTACCGGTCCGCCGGGATTCCCGGCCTGCTCTCCCATGCCGCCACACCTTACGCGACGCCCGTTACGGTGCGGGAACGCCCGGGTGGCGGGCGTCCGGAGGACGCGTGAGGGAGCGGCCGGCGCTCCCGCCGGACGCTCCCCGGGCCGCCCCGGCGGGGCTCATCGCGCCGCTCAGCGGTCCCGGTTGAAGCGGGTGGTCACGTAGAGCAGCAGCAGCAGGACGAACAGTGCGGCGCCACCGGTCAGGTACGGGTTGAGGCTGTCGTGGTTGCCCCCCTCGCCCTCGGAGGCGAGCAGGTTCAGGACGGGAAGTGCGGCGGCAGTGCTCATGGTCGGCGGACCTTCTCGGCTCGGGTGACGGACCAGGGGGTGTGCGGGCCGGTGAGGGCCCACCCGTCATCGTACGGGTGCCGACACGGCAACCGCTCGGCGGCCCACCGCGTCTGATCCGGCGTGAGCCGGGCGCCCGGCGGGGCCCGTCCGGGAGTGCTCAGTTGTTGCGACCGGCCCGCAGCAGGGCCCAGGCGAGCAGACCGACACCGACGAAGGAGGCCACCACGATGATCCGCAGGAAGAGCCCGGGGCCGTTCTCCGTGGAGATCGGACCGGCCAGGCTGACAAGGGCGTCGGTGGACATCTGCGGGCTCCTCGGACTGCTCGGTACCGCGGCCAGGTCTGGTCTCGGCTCTCCAGGGCATTCAGGGTAAACCGGCCTCACACCCGCGCCGGCCACCGCCCCCTCCGGCGCCGAACGCGCCGCGTAGGGTGACCGCGGGGACGAGTACGCAACCACGGACGTTGCACAGACAGTCGTTGCAGGCGAAGACCAGCGGGGGCCGGCCAGCTGCCGGGGCCGCCGTCGACCAGGAGGGTACTCACACCATGACCGATACGACCTCGAAGACCCCGAGCCGGCGCCGCCAGCGCTTCCCGGAGATCTCCACCCGGGCCTGGGAGCACCCGGCGGACCGCTCCGCCCTCGTCGCGCTGCGCAAGCTGACCGGCTTCGACGACGTCCTGAAGAAGCTCGCCGGGCTGGTCTCCGAGCGTTCGATCCGGCTGATGTTCCTGGCCACCGCCGTGAAGACGTCCGAGCGCCAGTTCCCCGAGCTGAACGAGATGGTCCGCGACGCCGCGTACGTGCTGGACCTGGAGAAGGTCCCGGACCTCTACGTCTCCCAGGACCCGACGGTCAACGCCTACTGCATCGGCATCGACACCCCGATCATCGTGGTCACCAGCGGCCTGGTCGAGCTCCTGGACGAGGAGGAGCTGCGCTCCGTCATCGGACACGAGGTCGGCCACGCGATGTCCGGCCACGCGGTCTACCGGACGATGCTGCTGATCCTCACCAACATCGCCGCCCGGATCGCCTGGGTGCCGCTCGGCAACCTGGCGATCATGGCGATCGTGACCGCGCTCAAGGAGTGGTTCCGCAAGGCCGAGCTCTCCTGCGACCGGGCCGGCCTGCTCGCCGGGCAGGACCTCCAGGCCTCCATGCGGGCCCTGATGAAGCTGGCCGGCGGCCACAACCTGGCCGAGATGAACGTCGACGCCTTCCTGGAGCAGGCCGAGGAGTACGAGAAGGCCGGGGACCTGCGCGACGGCGTGCTCAAGCTGCTGCAGGTGCTGCCGCAGAGCCACCCCTTCGCGGTGGTGCGGGTCGCCAAGCTGAAGAAGTGGGCGGAGAGCGAGGAGTACCGCTCGATCCAGGCCGGCGCCTACCCGCGCCGCTCCGACGACGCCGACACCTCGGTCGGCGAGCAGTGGAAGGCCGCCGCCGACCACTACACGAGCTCCGTGAAGGAGAGCAAGGACCCGCTGATGGGCCTGATCCGCGACGTCGCCGGCGGCGCCGCCACCGTCGGCGGCAAGCTCCGCGACACCTTCACCGGTGCCACCCGCACCAACGGCTCCTCGACGCCCCGCGACGAGGACTGACCCCGGACGGGGCCTGGTCCCGGACGAGGACTGGCCCGCTCCGCCGACGGCTCCCGGCTCCCCCGCCGGGAGCCGTCGGCGCGTCCGGCCGCCCCACGCCCCGGCGACCCTCACCCCGGCGACCCGCGACGCCACGACTGCCCGGACGGACCGCGGCACGGTGCCCCACGGCCCGGCGTCAACTGCCCGCCAGCACCCCGCAGACCTGCCAGGCCGGGCGGGCGTGGTTGCCCGGGTCGATCGGCTGCGCACCGGCCGCCGAAGTACCGTCCGCCCCCGCCAGCAGCGGCTGCACGTACCCGGCCAGCGAACTGCCGCACGGCGCCGGACCGGCCTGGAGCACCGAGTCCACCAACCGCAGCTGGGCGGAGGCCAGGTCGAGCCGGTCGAACTGGAAGGTCAGCTGGCGCCGGACGGTCTCCACGGTCACCGGCGCGCCGCTCGGGGCCCCGGCCGACTTCAGCGCGTAGACGAAGGTGTGGTCAGTGGTGATCTGGAGGGTGGTGCTGTCCGCCTCGTCGATCCGCATCGCTCCCGCCACCTTCACGCTGTCGGCGGCCAGCGCGACCTGCGCCGGGTCGAAGCGGACCACCCATCCGGTCAGCGCGTGGTGGCGGTCGTCGACGGGGTGCGCCACGCTGGCGTCGAACTGCGCCTGCTCGCCGGGCGTCACGAAGGCCCGCACATCGGCGGTCGCTCCCTGGATCAGGGCCGTCGGCGCCAGCGAGGAGGCCACCAGGTAGCGCTGGACGGTGTCGAGCGCCTTGGTCACCTCGATCTTGCTGAAGTGCTCGGTGGCCGCCCCGGCGGGTGTCCCCAGGCCGATGGCACCGTCGCTGTAGCCGGGCGGCAGCGCGGCGAACGGGGCGGCCGGGTCGGCGACCGCGTGGACCGCCGAAGCCGGGCTCAACGCCACGAGGCTGACGGTCAGTTGACTGCCCTCGGGGCGGGACGCCTGCGGGTTCGGCGTACTGATGCCGAAGTACACGGCGGCCGAGAAGGCCAGCAGGATCAACAGCAGCAGGGCGAGCGCCTGCCTCGGCACGGTCCCCAGCGGACCGAGCCGGATGCGCGGGCGGGTGGCCCGGCCGAACGAACTCGCCAGTCGCTCCCGGGCGGAGAGTTCCTGGATCCGGGCAGCCCGGACGAACGATTCGTCGAAGACGACGGACCGGTACTCGTCATCGCTTCCGGAACCACCGTCGGGCGCACCCTCCGGAGGCTCTCGCGGGTCACCCATGACACCAGGGTAAGCCGCATCCGCGCCCGGCCACGAGGGTGTTCGCAGAGATTCCCGGGAGCACTCCGTGGCCGGAACTTCGGCACGCGAACGCCCCCGGGCGCACTCCGGCGCGAACCTCGCGAATCAGTGCCTCAGCCCGCCGGCGCGGTGACCACGAGCGACGGTTCGGCCGGCGAGGGAGCCGGATCGACCCCCGCACTGCTGCTCCCGGACTCGGGCCGCCGCGGCGTACCGCCGGAGGCCCCGCCCACGCCCTGGTAGACGGCCGCGACCGCCACCGCGACCAGGCTCACGCCCATGATCACGGCAAGCACCCAGGCCACCGGCCGGTGCCAGCGCTGCTGGGCGACATAGCGCCCGCGCCGTGCCCGGACCGGGTCGTAGACGCTGTCCCGCCCCCACCGCCCGGTCCGGCGCCCGGCCACCCGGCCGGGGCCCGACCACGGGTCGGGGTAGAGCCGGTCGTCGTCCAGTCCGCTCGGGTGGGGGCGCAGCTCCAGCGGCACCCCGTCACCGGCGGGGACGTCATAGCCCCAGCCCGGCGCCACCGCGTCCGGCTCGAACCGCGCCTCGGCGGCGGCGAGCTGCCGCTCCTTGGCTGTCGGCTCGTGCACGGCGGCGGACCGGACGAAGGCCTCATCGAAGACCACGGTGGCGAACTCGTCGTCCGCACCACCGTGGTCGGCGCCGTCGGGGTACGGCGAGCCCCCCACATCGTCAGCCACGGATTCAGCGTATTACCGGTCGGGCGATTTGTCTGTGGCTCCTCGCACTTGGTCCGTCACTCGTGTGACGCCGGCCGGCCGCCCCGGGCTTCCCGGCCCGCTCAGCGGGCCTCGGCCGCACCGCCCACGGTCTGCGTCGCCTCGCCCCGGACATGCCCGTCACCAGTGACGATGTACTTGGTGCTGGTCAGCTCCGGCAGGCCCATCGGGCCGCGGGCGTGCAGCTTCTGGGTCGAGATGCCGATCTCGGCACCGAAGCCGAACTCACCGCCGTCGGTGAACCGGGTCGAGGCGTTGACGGCCACCGTCGTCGCGTCGACCAGCTGGGTGAAACGGCGGGCGGCGGCCTGCGAGGTGGTGACGATCGCCTCGGTGTGGCCGGAGGACCAGCGGCGGATGTGCGCGACGGCGGCTTCCAGCGAGGGCACCACGGCCGCCGCCAGGTCGTACGACAGGTACTCGGTCTCCCAGTCCGCCTCGGTGGCCGGCACCACGGTGGCCCCCGAGCCCTCGGCGGCCTTGAGCACCGCGTCGTCGCCGTGCACCGTCACTCCGGCCTGCGCCAGGGCCGCCAGCGCGAGCGGCAGGAACGCCTCCGCGACGTCCTGGTGGACGAGCAGGGTCTCGGCGGAGTTGCAGACGCTGACCCGCTGCGCCTTCGAGTTCAGCAGGATGCCGACCGCCATCGCCAGGTCCGTCTCGGCGTCCACGTAGACGTGGCAGTTGCCGGTACCGGTCTCGATCACCGGCACGGTCGAGCCCTCGACCACGGTACGGATCAGCGAGGCTCCGCCGCGCGGGATCAGCACGTCCACCAGGCCCCGGGCGCGCATCAGCTCCTGGACGGAGTCCCGGCTCTCGCCCGGGACGAGCTGGATCACGTCGGCGGGCAGGCCCGCCGAGACGACGGCGTCCCGCAGCACCGCGATCAGCGCGGTGTTGGAGCGGTAGGCGGAGGCCGAGCCGCGCAGCAGCACCGCGTTGCCGGACTTCAGGCAGAGCGCGGCGGCGTCCACGGTGACGTTCGGACGGGCCTCGTAGATGATGCCGACCACGCCCAGCGGGACCCGGACCTGTCGCACGTCCAGGCCGTTGGGCAGGGTGTAGCCGCGCACCACCTCGCCGACCGGATCGGGCAGGCCGGCCACGTCGCGGACGTCCGAGGCGATCGCGGCGATCCGCTCGTCGGTGAGGGTGAGCCGGTCGATCACCGACTCGGCGGTGCCCGCCTCCCGGGCGCGCGCGACGTCCTCGGCGTTGGCGGCGGTGATCTCCGCGCTCCGGGCCACCAGGGCGTCCGCGATCGCCGCCAGCGCGGCGTCCTTCGCCCGACGCGGCAGCGGGGCGAGCACGGCCGCGGCCTCCCGGGCACGGCGCGCTACGGCGAGGACGGGGCTGTCGGCGGTGGCGAGGTCGCTGGTCATGCGCCAAGGGTAGCGACTGCGCGGACGCCGCCCGCCGGGCATTTCGCCCGGTGAGACACCACCCGAGCGCCCCGGCGGCGAGCCGGGGCCCACCAGACCGAGCGAGCCGAAGGGGCGCGCCGGTGCCGAAAGGGAGAAGCGGGGAGGCCCGAGGGACGAGGGCCTTGGAGCGCCGACCGTCGGCACCGGACCGAGCGCCCCGGCGGCGAGCCGAGGCCCCGACAAGTCAGTACGGGTGCACCCCGCCCAGGTGCGGCGGCGGATCGCCGAAGCCCTCGGCGACCCGCTTGTGGTACGTCGCCCGGTCGACCACCTCCAGACCGACGATCTCCCAGGGCGGCAGGCTCGCGGTGACCTTGTGCTCGCCCCAGAGCCGCAGCGCGATCGCCGCCGCGTCGTGCAGGTCCCGGGCCTGCTCCCAGTAGCGGATCTCCGCGTGGTCGGCCGCGTAGCGGGCGGTCAGGAAGAACGAGTGGTCGTGCGCCAGGCGCTCCAGCCCCGCCCGCAGCGCGGACAGCGGGGTGGTCTGCCCGGCCACGCTCAGCACCACGTGCCACAGCCGGGCCTGTTCGGGCACCGTGGGCGGCTCGCCCTCGTCCCGCCGGTCCGGCCCGATCCTGCGTACCGCGCCGGGCTCCTGCGGTGGCGGACCGGCCGGCTCGGCCGGGGCGTCGGCCCCGCGCCCGCCGTCGATGCTGGTCAGCCGCCGGCCCGCCGTTCCTCCGGTCAGCGCTGCCTCGCGCCTGCGTTCCACCGGCGGCCTCCTGTTCGGCGATCTCGTGTCGTCGTACCCGCCGGCCCCGGCCCGGCGCGTACGGCCGCGCCCCTCCTCGCCCGTGGCCGGGCCTGCATCCCGCGCGCAGTCGCCGCCGCTCCTCCAGGCCGGTCAGCCGCGCAGGACGACCAGGTCGTCACGGTGGACGACCTCGCGCTCGTACGCGGCACCGAACTCCTGGGCCAGGTCTCGGGTGGACCGGCCGAGCAGCCGGGGCAACTCCCTCGCATCAAAGTTGACCAGTCCGCGCGCCACGATGTGGCCGTTTTCGCCAAGAAGGTCCACCGGATCACCTGCGGCGAACTCCCCGTCGACCTTGGTGACCCCGGCCGGCAGCAGCGAGGCGCCCCCGGAGACGACCGCCGCGACGGCGCCCTCGTCCAGGTGCAGGGCGCCGCGCGGGCTGCTGGCGTGGGCCAGCCAGAGCAGCCGGTCGGAGGAGCGGCTGCCGGTGCGCAGGAACAGCGTGCCGGTGGGCCGGCCGGCCAGCGCGTCGGCGGCCCGGCTGGCGGCGGTGAGCACCACGGGGATGCCGGCGCCGGTGGCGATCCGGGCCGCCTCCACCTTGGTGACCATGCCGCCGGTGCCGACGCCGGCCTTGCCCGCGCTGCCGATCGAGACGCCGTCCAGGTCGTGCGGCCCGGCCACCTGGGCGATCCGGCTGGTGCCGGGGCGGCTCGGGTCGCCGTCGTAGAGGCCGTCCACGTCGGAGAGCAGGACGAGCAGGTCGGCGCGGACCAGGTGGGCGACCAGCGCGGCCAGCCGGTCGTTGTCACCGAACTTGATTTCGGCGGTGGCGACGGTGTCGTTCTCGTTGACGATCGGCATCGCGCCCATCGCCAGCAGCTGGTCCAGCGTCCGGTAGGCGTTGCGGTAGTGGACCCGCCGGCTGGCGTCCTCGGCGGTCAGCAGCACCTGGCCGACCCTGATGCCGTACCGGGCGAACGAGGCGGTGTAGCGGGCGACCAGCAGGCCCTGGCCGACGCTCGCGGCGGCCTGTTGGCGGGCGAGGTCCTTGGGGCGCCGGTCCAGGCCCAGCGGGGCCAGGCCGGCCGCGATGGCGCCGGAGGAGACCAGGACCACCTCGGGGGCGTCCGGGCCGCTGCGCACCTTGGCGAGCGCGTCCACCAGGGCGTCGACCCGGTCGGCGTCCAGGCCGCCGGCCGCCGTGGTGAGTGAGGAGGAACCGACCTTGACGACGATCCGCCGCGCGGTCAGGACCTCCTCCCGCAGTGAGTCCTCGCTCATCTCGCTGTACGCCCTTCCGGTGTGGTGCGGGTACGGCGGGCCCGGGCCCGGCCGTTACCCCCGCAATCTACGCGATCGACGCGGCTCGGCCGCAGGGCAGTTCACCGGCTGGACCGGCCCCGGCCGCGGCTCGCGGCCGGCGGGCCGCGAGCCCACCGGTCGCGCCGGGGAGGGACACCCCCGCCGGCCGCGCCCGAGCCGGCCGGCTTCGGCAATCCCCTTGCCCACCGGGCGAAGTGACGTTTCGTCAGTCCAGCACGCCACCGCGGCCCCGCCTCCGGAAGGAGACGGGGCCGCGGTGGCGCGCAGGCTGGGACCGGCCGGTCCTACTCCTCGTCGTCGTCGCCCTCGACGGCCGCCTGGCGGCCGCTGGAGAGCGCCTCGAAGGCGAGGAACTCGGACTCGGCCGCGTCCCGGCCCTTCTGCTTCTCGCGGCGGCGGTCGACCGCCGGGCGCGGGTTCTCGAAGCGGTGGTCCTCACCGCGGCGGCCGAGCATCTCGGCACCGGCGGCCATGGTCGGCTCCCAGTCGAAGACGACGGCGTTCTCCTCGGGGCCGATGATGACGGTGTCGCCCTCGTGGGCCCCGACCTTCCACAGCCTGTCCTCGATGCCGAGGCGGGCCAGCCGGTCGGCGAGGTAGCCGACGGCCTCGTCGTTGGAGAAGTCCGTCTGGCGGACCCAGCGCTCCGGCTTGATGCCGCGGATGCGGAAGGCGCCGTCCTCCTCGGTGATGGTGAAGCCCTCGTCGTCCACGGCCGTCGGCCGCAGCACGATCCGGGTGGACTCCTCCAGCGGCTTGGCCGCCCGCGCCTCGGCGACGATCTGCGCCATCGCGAAGTTCAGCTCGCGCAGGCCCTTGCGGGAGGCGGCGGACACCTCGAAGACGCGGTAGCCGCGCTCCTCCAGCGAGGCCCGGGTGAGGTCGGCGATGTCCTGGCCGTCCGGCACGTCGATCTTGTTGAGCGCCACCAGGCGCGGCCGGTCCTCCAGGCCGCCGTACTGGGCCAGCTCGGCCTCGATGGTCTCCAGGTCGGTCAGCGGGTCGCGGCCGGGCTCCAGGGTCGCGCAGTCCAGCACGTGGACCAGCACCGAGCAGCGCTCGACGTGCCGCAGGAACTCCAGGCCGAGGCCGCGGCCCTGGCTGGCGCCCGGGATCAGGCCGGGCACGTCGGCGACGGTGTAGACGGTGTCGCCGGCGGTCACCACGCCGAGGTTGGGGATCAGGGTGGTGAACGGGTAGTCCGCGATCTTCGGCTTGGCGGCGGAGATCACCGAGATCAGCGAGGACTTGCCGGCGCTCGGGTAGCCCACCAGGGCCACGTCGGCGACGGACTTGAGCTCCATGACGATGTCACGGGCCTCACCCGGCTCGCCGAGCAGCGCGAAGCCGGGCGCCTTGCGGCGGGACGAGGCCAGCGCCGCGTTGCCCAGGCCGCCGCGGCCGCCGGCGGCGGCGACGAAGCTGGTGCCGTGGCCGACCAGGTCGGCGAGGACGTTGCCCTGCCGGTCCATCACGACGGTGCCGTCCGGCACCGACAGGACGAGGTCGTGACCCTCGGCGCCGGTCCGGTTGCCGCCCGCGCCGGGCTTGCCGTTGGTCGCCTTGCGCTTGGGCGAGTGGTGGTACTCGAGCAGGGTGGTGATCTGCGCGTCCACGGTGAGGATGACGCTGCCGCCCTCACCGCCGTTGCCGCCGTCGGGGCCTCCCAGCGGCTTGAACTTCTCCCGGTGCACGGAGGCGCAGCCGTGGCCCCCGTTACCCGCGGCGACGTACAGCTCGACGCGGTCCACGAAGGTGGTCATGGGTGTGCCTCCAGTGCGAAGAAAGTGTTGACCTGCTCTAAAGCATGAAGGGTGGACCGGATCATTCCGGCCCACCCTTCATTGTGAGTCTTGTCCGACTCAGGCCTCGACGGCCACGATGTTGACGACCTTGCGGCCGCGACGGGTGCCGAACTGCACCGCACCGGCGGCCAGCGCGAACAGGGTGTCGTCGCCACCACGGCCGACGTTGGCGCCCGGGTGGAAGTGGGTGCCACGCTGGCGGACGATGATCTCGCCGGCGGAGACGACCTGGCCGCCGAAGCGCTTCACGCCGAGGCGCTGGGCGTTCGAGTCACGGCCGTTCCGGGTAGAGCTTGCGCCCTTCTTGTGTGCCATCTCGCTATCCCCTTACTTGCTGACGGTGTCGATGCTCGTGATCCGCACAGCAGTGTGCTGCTGGCGGTGACCCTGGCGGCGACGGTAGCCGGTCTTGTTCTTGTAGCGCAGGATGACGATCTTCTCGCCCTTGGTCTGGTCGACCACCTCGGCGTGAGCCTTCACGCCGGCCAGCACCCACGGGTCGGAGGTGACTGCGTCACCGTCGACGACCAGGATGGTGGAGAGCTCCACCGAGTCACCCGGCTTGGCCTCGATACGGTCGATCTCCAGCACGTCGCCGACGGCGACCTTGTGCTGGCGGCCGCCTGCGCGAACGATCGCGTACATGCGGTACCCACTTTCCTAACTCGGTCGGAGCTCCAGATGCCAGCCACCTGGGTACGGACACAGGGGCCTCTCCCCGACTCCTCTGACGAGGCGCCCGGAAGGTGATGTGCTCGGGAGCGCGGCGTAGACACGCCGAGGGTCAAGAATACGGACCGGCCGCCTTCGGGGCAAACCGGGCCGTCCTGGTCCGGGGCGCACTCGCGTGCGCCCCGGACCGGGGCACTACTCGGCTGCCGAATCACCCTCGGCGGCCGCGGCCTTCTTGGCCGCCGCGCTCGTCCGCTTGGTGGCGGTCTTGCGGGCGGTGGTCTTCTTCGCGGCGGCCGCCGTCGTGGTCTTCTTGGCGGCCGTCTTCTTCGCCGTGGTCTTGCGCGCGGCCCGCTTCTTCGGGGCCGGCGCCTCCTCGGCGGGCTCCTCGGTCGCGGCGGCCTCGGCGGGAGCCGCCTCGGGCTCCTCGACAGCCGGCTCGGCCTCGGCGGGGGCCTCCACAAGAGCCTCGGCGGGCGTCTCGACGGCGGCTTGCGCCGGTACCTCGGCCGGGGTCGCCCCGGGCGTCTCGGCGGCCGCGAAGGCCGCCTCCAGCGCCGCGTCGGCACGGGCCTGCAGCACCACGATCTCGGCCTCGGCGGGAGCCCCGGCCGGAGCCGTCGCCTTGCGCACCGCCCGGCGGCGGATGCGGCCGGCCGGCGCCGCCGTGGCGGCGGGGATCTCGACCAGGCTCGGCTGGGCCGTCTCCTGGACGACCGCCGGCTCGGTCACCGGCTCGACGACGACCTCGGCCTCGGCCTCGAACTCGACCTCGGCCACCGGCACCTCGATCGCGAGCTGGCCCTCGACCTCCTCGTGCTCCGGTGCCTCGGTGTCGACCTCGACCGCGGCCTGCGCCTCGTCCTGGGCGGCACCGCCCTTGCCCCGGCGCCGGCGCTTGCCGCTGCCCGAGCCCGCCTCGCCCGCCGCGACGGCCAGGCCGCCACCGGTGTGGACGTGGGCGCTCGGCTGCTCCATGTGCACGATCACGCCGCGCCCGTTGCAGTGGACGCACGGCTCGGAGAACGACTCCAGCAGGCCCTGGCCGACCCGCTTGCGGGTCATCTGGACCAGGCCCAGCGAGGTGACCTCGGCCACCTGGTGCTTGGTCCGGTCCCGGCCCAGGCACTCCAGCAGACGGCGCAGCACCAGGTCCCGGTTGGACTCCAGCACCATGTCGATGAAGTCGATCACGATGATGCCGCCGAGGTCGCGCAGCCGCAGCTGGCGCACGATCTCCTCGGCCGCCTCGATGTTGTTGCGGGTGACGGTCTCTTCGAGGTTGCCGCCCTGACCGACGAACTTGCCGGTGTTGACGTCGATGACGACCATCGCCTCGGTGCGGTCGATCACCAGCGAACCACCGCTGGGCAGCCAGACCTTGCGGTCCAGCGCCTTCATCAGCTGCTCGTCGATCCGGTAGGTGGCGAACACGTCCACCTCGGAGGTCCACCGCTGCAGGCGCTCGGCCAGGTCGGGGGCCACGTTGGAGACGTAGTCGTGGATGGTGTTCCACGCCTCGGTGCCGGAGACGATGACCTTGGTGAAGTCCTCGTTGAAGATGTCGCGGACGACCCGGACGGTCATGTCCGGCTCGCCGTAGAGCAGCGCGGGGGCGTTGCCGGTCGCGGCCTTCTTCTGGATCTCCTCCCACTGCTGCTGGAGGCGCTGGACGTCGCGGGTCAGCTCCTCCTCGGAGGCGCCCTCGGCGGCGGTGCGCACGATGACGCCCGCGTCGTCGGGGACGATCTTCTTGAGGATCTGCTTCAGGCGGGCCCGCTCGTTCTCGGGCAGCTTGCGCGAGATGCCGGTCATCGAGCCCTCGGGCACGTACACCAGGTAGCGGCCGGGCAGCGAGATCTGGCTGGTCAGGCGGGCGCCCTTGTGGCCGATCGGGTCCTTGGAGACCTGCACCAGGACGGACTGGCCGGACTTCAGCACCGACTCGATCCGGCGCGGGCCACCGTGGCCGCCCAGCGAGCCGAAGTTCACCTCACCGGCGTACAGCACCGCGTTGCGGCCCTTGCCGATGTCGACGAAGGCGGCCT
This sequence comes from Kitasatospora sp. NPDC058218, assembly GCF_042882445.1. NCBI lineage: Bacteria > Bacillati > Actinomycetota > Actinomycetes > Kitasatosporales > Streptomycetaceae > Kitasatospora > Kitasatospora sp. NPDC058218. Next base: position 14,647 of record NZ_JBHVWC010000083.1, read on the forward strand.
CCATCGACGGCAGCACGTTCTGGACCTTGCCCAGGTAGACGTTGCCGACGTACGAGGTGGCCTGCTCCTTGTTGACGTAGTGCTCGACCAGCACGCCGTCCTCGAGGACGCCGATCTGGGTGCGCTGGCCGTTCTGGCGCACCACCATGACGCGCTCGACCGACTCGCGGCGGGCCAGGAACTCGGCCTCGGTGATGATCGGCACCCGACGGCGGCCCAGCTCGCGGCCCTCGCGACGGCGCTGCTTCTTGGCCTCCAGGCGGGTGGAGCCCTTGATGGACTGCACCTCGTCCGGGTCGAAGGACGGCTCGGTGGAGCGGCGGCGCGGCTCGCGCACCTTCACCACCGTGCGGACGCCGTCCTCGGTGGTCTCGGCGGCCTCGGTGGCACCGGCCTCACCGCTGCGACGGCGACGACGGCGACGGCGACGGGAGGAGGCCAGGCCGGCGGACAGCTCGTCGTCGTCCTCGCCCTCCTCGTCCTCGACGTCGGCGGCCGGCTCCTGGACGGGCTGCTCGGTCTCGGCGGCCTCGGCCTCGAAGTCCTCGGCCTCGCCACGACGGCGGCGACGGCCACCCCGGCGACGGCGGCGCGACGGACGGCCGTCCTCCCACTCGTCCTCGGCCTCGGGGCCGGCGGCGGGGGCCTCGACAGCGGCCGGGGCCGCGACGACGGCGGGCGCCTCGACCGGCGCGACCACCGGGGCGGCGGGAGCGGCAGGGGCGGCGGCTGCAGCGGCGGCGGGAGCGGCGGACTTGCGGCGGCCCGGGGTCTGCACCCGCACCTGGGTGCGGGTACGACGACGGCGACCGACGCCGCTGTACTCGTACTCGTCCTCCTCCGTGGCCTTCACGGCAGGGGCCTCGGCCGGGGCCGGGGTCTCGACCGGAGCGGTCGCGGCAGCCGGGGCGGCCGGGGCAGCGGCCGGGGCCGGCGGCGCGGTGTAGGGCGCCGGCTCCTGGAAGACCGGAGCCTGGAAGATGGCGGTGGACGGGCGGACCGCGCGACGGCGCACCCGGTGGGTCGGCTCGGCCTCGGCGACCGGCGCGGGGGCCGGAGCGGGCTCGGGCTCGGCGACGGGCGCGACGGCCGCGGCCTCCTCCTCGGCGGGCTCCTCCTCGGCGGCGGGCTCCTCGACCGGGGTCTCCTCGACGAGCGGCGCGGCCTCGACCACGCGGCGGCGGCGGGGGCGGCGGGCCGGGGCGGCGGGAGCCTCCTCGACCGGTGCGGCCTCGGCGGCCGGCGCCTCGGCCGGAGTCTCGACGGGTGCCTCGGCAGCGGCGGGCGCGCTCACCGGCGCCTCGGCACGCTTGCGGGTCCGGCGGGCCCGGGCGGGCTTCTCGGCGACCGGCTCGGCCGCCGGCGCCTCCACGGCGGGGGCCTCGGCGGGCGCCTCCACGACGGGCGCCTCGGCGGCCTCCGGGCCGGTGACGACGATCGGGGTGGCCTCCGGCGCCCCGGCGGGCGCCTCGGCACGCTTGCGGGTCCGGCGGGCCCGGACGGGCTTCTCGGCGACCGGCTCGGCCGCCGGCGCCTCCACGGCGGGGGCCTCGGCGGCGGGCGCCTCGGCCGCGATCACCGTCTCGGCGGAGTCGGCGGCGGCACCCTGCGGGGTGCCCGCGGGGCGGGACACCGCCCTGCGACGGCGGCGCGGCGGCGCGGCGGACGCGCCCTCGCCGGTGGTTCCGTCGCCGGTGGCGACGGTGTTCTCGTTCTGTTCCGCTGCCGCAGTCTGCTGCGGATCGGTGTTATCGAGCATGCGGGTGGATCTCCCGTCAGGCCCCCGGGCTCCGTATCCGGGCACGGCAGGGCACCGGTGGCCGACCGGCATCACGAGGATGCTCGGGCCGGACCATTTCCTGGTGCCGCCGTGCGGACGCGAGGCCGCACAGGGGCTCGTAGTCTCGCTCGGCGCCCCGCGTTCGGCGGGGTGTCGAAAGTCTTCTGGTCTGACCAGTCTTCTGAGGTTTTCCCAAGCTGCGCCGTCCCCCAGCCCCGGGTGGCTCCCGGACGGGGTCCTCGGGCCCACCGACCATCCGGGTCGGCGGGCCGCAAGAGGCCGGCCTGTGCTTCGACGACGCTCGCTCCCCTGGGGAGCCGCGGGGGCCTGGAGGACCAGCGGGCCCAGTGAGGCACTGGACCAGGCCTCCGCCCGCTAGGCGGACGCGGTTGCGCGCGGCTCGCCGGCGGCCACAGGGCCGGCCGGGGCCGCGGCGCGGTCGAGCGCCAGCGGGTCGGTCACCGTGCCGGTCTCCTCGTCGAGCGGCCCCTGCGCCAGCCTGGTCACCTCTGCGGGGACCGGCGGCGCCAGGTCAGCCGTCGCACGGAGACCGGACAATACGTCGTCGGGTCGTACGGCGGGTGTGGCGTGTCGTACTACCAGGCGCAGTATCGCACAGGCACGGCCGGTCCGAACATCGCGGGCCCCTTCGCCCTCCGTGTCCGCACCGCTGTCGACCTGCGGCGAGAGGATTTCCAGCGCCGCCACCGCGCCGCGCGCGTCGAAGACGCGCAGGCCGTTCTTGGTGAGGCGTTCGACCTCGACCCGCTCCTCGGCGAGGAAGGCGGCGGCCGCGCGGGCCGCCTCCTGCTCGGTGACACCGTCCAGGCGGACCTGCCACTCGGAGGCTTCCAGGCGCTCCACGAAGTTCGGCGTCCGGACCTCGACCGCGTCGATGATGTCGAGGCCGTTCGGCAGCGACTCGTCCAGCTGCGCGCGCAGCTGCTCCGGGTCGCGGACGGCCGCCAGGCCGATCTCCAGGTACTCCGCCTCGCTCGCCACTCCGGTGGGAGCGGCGTTGGCGTAGGACACCTTGGGGTGCGGCGTGAACCCGGCCGAATAGGCCATCGGCACGGCGGACCGGCGCAGGGCGCGCTCGAAGGCGCGCTGGAAGTCGCGGTGGCTGGTGAAGCGGAGCCGGCCGCGCTTGGTGTAGCGGAGACGAATCCGCTGCACCGTCGGCGCGGGCGGCGGACCGTCGGGCGTACGGCGTGCCAGAGTCGCTCAGTCCTTAGTCAGTTGTCCCCGTCCGGCGTGGCACGATCGCGCCACACTCCGGACTCTGTCACTCAAAGGGTACGCGCCCGCGCGACCCCTTCGCTCCGCCCCTGGTCAGCGCGGATGCGCGAAACCCCGGCCGGAGCGTCCGGCCGGGGTCCCGAGCTGGCGTGCGGTGCGCTACTTGACGACCGTCAGCGGCAGGAGCTTCTTGCCCGTCGGGCCGATCTGGATGGACGTGTCCATCTGCGGGCAGACGCCGCAGTCGAAGCACGGGGTCCAGCGGCAGTCGTCGACCTCGACCTCTTCGAGGGCGTCCTGCCAGTCCTCCCAGAGCCAGTCCTTGTCGAGGCCGCTGTCCAGGTGGTCCCAGGGCAGCACCTCCTCGTAGGTGCGCTCGCGGGTGGTGTACCAGTCGACGTCGACGCCGGTGCCGGCCAGGCCCTTCTCGGCCGAGGCCATCCAGCGGTCGTAGGAGAAGTGCTCGCGCCAGCCGTCGAAACGGCCGCCGTCGTCGTAGACCGCCCGGATGACGGCGCCGATCCGGCGGTCGCCGCGGGAGAGCAGCCCCTCGACGATGCCGGGCTTGCCGTCGTGGTAGCGGTAGCCGATGTTCTTGCCGTACTTGCGGTCGCCGCGGATGGAGTCGCGCAGCTTGGCCAGGCGGGCGTCGGTGTCCTCGGCGGACAGCTGCGGGGCCCACTGGAACGGGGTGTGCGGCTTGGGCACGAACCCGCCGATCGAGACGGTGCAGCGGATGTCGTTCTGGCCGGTGACCTCGCGCCCCTTCTGGATGACGTTCTTCGCCATCTCGCCGATCTGGAGCACGTCCTCGTCGGTCTCGGTGGGCAGGCCGCACATGAAGTACAGCTTCACCTGGCGCCAGCCGTTGCCGTACGCGGTGGAGACGGTGCGGATGAGGTCCTCCTCCGACACCATCTTGTTGATCACCTTGCGCATGCGCTCACTGCCGCCCTCGGGGGCGAAGGTGAGGCCCGAGCGGCGGCCGTTGCGGCTGAGCTCGTTGGCGAGGTCGATGTTGAAGGCGTCGACCCGGGTGGACGGCAGCGACAGACCGATCTTGTCCTCGGCGTAGCGGTCGGCCAGGCCCTTGGCGACGTCACCGATCTCGGTGTGATCGGCGCTGGACAGCGACAGCAGGCCGACCTCCTCGAAGCCGGTGGCCTTGAGCCCGCGCTCCACCATCTCGCCGATGCCGGTGATGCTTCGCTCCCGCACGGGGCGCGTGATCATGCCGGCCTGGCAGAAGCGGCAGCCGCGGGTGCAGCCGCGGAAGATCTCGACGGACATCCGCTCGTGCACGGTCTCGGCGAGCGGGACGAGCGGCTGCTTGGGGTAGGGCCACTCGTCGAGGTCCATGACGGTGTGCTTGGAGACCCGCCACGGCACGCCGGGCGCGTTCGGCACCACGCGGGCGATCCGGCCGTCGGCCAGGTACTCCACGTCGTAGAACCGGGGGACGTACACGCCGCCGGTGCGCGCCAGGCGCAGCAGCACCTCCTCGCGCCCGCCCGGACGGCCCTCGGCCTTCCAGGCCCGGACGATCTCCGTGATGTCCAGCACGGCCTGCTCGCCGTCGCCGACCACCGCGCAGTCGACGAAGTCGGCGATCGGCTCCGGGTTGAAGGCGGCGTGACCGCCGGCGAGCACGATCGGGTCGTCCTCGGTCCGGTCGCGGGCCTCCAGCGGGATGCCGGCCAGGTCCAGCGCGGCCAGCATGTTGGTGTAGCCGAGCTCGGTGGAGAACGAGAGCCCGAACACGTCGAAGGCCTTGACCGGCCGGTGCGCGTCCACGGTGAACTGCGGGACGCCGTGCTCGCGCATCAGCGCCTCGAGGTCCGGCCAGACGCTGTAGGTGCGCTCGGCCAGCACGCCCTCGCGCTCGTTGAGCACCTCGTAGAGGATCATGACGCCCTGGTTCGGCAGGCCGACCTCGTAGGCGTCGGGATACATCAGCGCCCAGCGGACGTCGCAGGCGTCCCAGTCCTTGACGGTCGAGTTGAGCTCGCCGCCGACGTACTGGATCGGCTTCTGGACGTGCGGGAGGAGGGCCTCCAGGCGTGGGAAGACCGATTCGACAGTCATGTACTAGGAACCCTTACGACGTTGAGAGGTGTCGCTCGCATCGGACCCGGTCGGGGTGGTGGGCGACGGCTGGGAGGGGTGACCCTCAAGGGTAGCCGAATCCCGGGAGGCTCCGGCCGGCCCGCGGGCCCCGGCCGGCCTCCCGGAACCCGGCAGACCGGTTGTTGACAGCCCCGGACGGCCCATGCGCTACTGGCAGGGCTCCGCCGGGAGGCCCTGCACGCCATCGGGACAAGGAAGTTGACCATGCACGACGGCACCGACACCGGCCTCCCGACATGACCGACACCGGCCGGCGGATGCCGCACTGCCACCCCGCGCCCGAGCAGCCCGACCGCTACCCCACGGTGGCCCGCGCCGAGGCGGCGGTCCGGCGGCTCGCCTGGCGCCACCCCGAGCGCTGCCGGCTGCGGGAGGTGGGCCGCTCCCGGGCCGGGCGCCCGCTGCTGCTGCTCTCCGTCGACGAGGGCCCGGACTCCGTCCTGGTGGTCGGCGGCCCGCACCCCAACGAACCGGTCGGTGTCGCCAGCGCCCTGCGGCTGGCCGAGCGGCTGCTGGACCACCCGCCCCGGCCGGGCGTCTCCTGGCACGTCCTGCCCTGCCTGGACCCGGACGGCGCCGCGCTCAACGCCGGCTGGCTGGAGGGGCCGCTCACCATGCGCCGCCACTACGAGAACTTCTACCGGCCCTCCTTCGAGGAGCAGCCCGAGCTGCTGCCGCCCGCCGACGCCGACCGCGCTCCGATGCCGGAGAGCCTGGCGCTGACCGGCCTGATCGACGAGCTGCGCCCGTTCCTCCAGTGCTCCCTGCACGGGGTGGACTTCGGCGGCGCCTTCGTCCAGCTCACCGGCCCCGTCCCGGGCCTGTCCGAGCGCTTCGGCCGCTCGGTGGCGCGCGGCGGCATCCCGCTGGACGTCGACTCCTACGACGCGGTCGGCTGGGCCAGCCCCGCGCCCGGGACGTACCTGATGCCCGCGCCCGGCGGCACCGGCGTCTCGCGGGCGCTCCCCGACGAGCCGGAACTCTCCACCTGGTCGTACGCCGGCCGCCACGGCGGGGTGACGGCCGTCCTGGAGGTGCCGATGTGGGCCGTCGACTCGGTCGGGGACGCCCGCCCGCACCCGGCCGTCCGGCAGGCGGTCACCGCCGCCGCCCGGGTCCTGCGGGACCGCGCCGAGGAGCTGTCCGGCCTGCTCGTCCACGTCCCGCCGCACACCCGCCGGGCCTACGGCCCGATGGTGCGCGCCGCCGAGTTCACGCTGGCGGTCTGCTCGCCGGTCGCCGACGAGTGGCTGGAGCAGTGGTGCGCCCAGCCGCTCACCGTCTCCCGGGTGACCACCGCCGGGCTCGCCGCCGCGCGGATCCCGCTGCGGGTGGCCTCGGTGCTGCTGCGCCTGCTGGCGGACACCGGCGGCCCGGCCGTGGACGCGGCCCGCGAGCGCGCGCAGGGGATCGTCGCCGAGAGCCTGGACCAGCTGCGCCACCGCTTCGGCGCCCGCTGGGTACCGGTGGAGGTCCAGACCGCCCACCAGACCCGCGCCGTGCTCGACGCGGCCGCCTGCCTGCCCGGCCGGGGCCGGTAGCACGCGGCGGGGCCGGTCCGGAGTCACCCTCCGGACCGGCCCCGCCGGCACACCCGTGCGCTCAGGCCGCTATCGGCCGCTGGCTCTGCACCGCCTGCAACAGCCCGATCGCCAGCCAGGTCGCGAACATCGACGACCCGCCGTAGGAGACGAACGGCAGCGGGATGCCGGCCACCGGCATGATGCCCAGGCACATCCCTATGTTCTCGAAGCCCTGGAAGGCGAACCAGGCGACCACCCCGGCGGCCACGATGGTGCCGTACAGGTCGGTGGCGTGCCGGGCGATCCGGCAGGCCCGCCAGAGCACCACGCCCAGCAGCACGATGATCGCCATCGCCCCGAGGAAGCCCAGCTCCTCGCCTGCCACCGTGAAGACGAAGTCGGTCTGCTGCTCCGGCACGAACTGCCCGGTGGTCTGCGTCCCGTGGAACAGGCCCTTGCCGGTGAGCCCGCCGGAGCCGATCGCGATCCGGGCCTGTGCGGTGTTGTAGCCCACCCCGGACGGGTCGAGCGCCGGGTTGGCGAAGGCCGCGAAGCGGTCGATCTGGTACTTGCTCAGCACCCCGAGCTTCCAGATCGCCACGCAGCCGCCGACGCCGGCCAGGATCAGTCCGAACACCCAGCGGTTGGCCGCGCCGGAGGCCAGCAGGATGCCCAGCACGACGACGGCCATCACCATCACCGAGCCGGCGTCCGGCATCAGCATCACGATCGCCATCGGCAGGGTGGCCCAGACCAGCCCGCGGAACACCGCCCGGTGCGAGGGGAACTCCCGCTCCCCCGCGTCCACCTGGTCGGACAGCACCACGGCCATCGCGAGCACGATCGCCAGCTTGGCGAACTCGGCCGGCTGGACGGAGAAGCCGCCGCCGAGCTGGATCCAGGAGTGCTGGCCGTTGATGGTCGAGCCGAGCGGGCTCAGCGTGGCCACCAGCAGCAGGATCACCGCGACGTACAGGAACGGCACCACCGTGCGGAACCGCCGGCTCCCTATCCCTATCACCACCGCGCACAGCACCAGTCCGATCACCACGTTGGTGAGGTGGCGGAACAGGAAGTACTGCGGATCGCCGTGGGTGAGCGAGTCCCGCCCCCGGGTGGCCGACCAGACCAGCAGCGAGCTGCCCAGCGACAGCACCATGGCGGCCAGCAGCAGTATCCAGTCGATCCGCCAGAGCGGGGAGTCCTTGGCGAGGGCCTTCGAGACCCCGCCGCGCTGCGGGGCGAGCCGCAGCTGGCGGTACGAGCCGTAGGAGGTCATGCCCGGCTCCTTCCGGTGCCCCGGTTGGGCTCGACGGCGGCGGAGTCCACCGCGGTGAGCGCGGTCGGCGGGCCGGCCGGCTGCGCCGGGTCCAGGAAGACCAGCGGCGAGCCGCCGGTCACGCCCGGGTCCCCGGCCGCGGTGTAGCCGACCGGCTTGATGATGGCGGTGCCGTCCGGGTTGAACTTCGGCAGCTCGGCCTGCGGCTTGGGCAGCAGCGCCTTGCCGCCGTCGATGTTGCCCTTGTCGTCGACGCCGTACAGCGCCTGGTAGATCCGGCGGATCGCGTCACCGGAACCGCCGGAGCCGGTGCCACCCTGGCTTATCGTCATCACGACCGCGTAGTCGTCGCTGTACGTGGTCAGCCACGAGGTGGTCTGCTTGCCCTCGACCTCGGCGGTGCCGGTCTTGGCGTGCAGCTCGATCTTGCCCTGCGGCCAGCCGGCGCCGGTGAACTTCCAGGCGGCGGTACCGCCGGTGACGACGCCCGCGGTGGCCTGGTCGATGTAGCTCAGGAGCTTCTGGTCGCCGGGGAACTTGGCGTCCTCGTGCGGGGCGATCTCGCGGACGAGCTCCCCGCTCGGGCTTATCACCGCCTTGGCGACGGTCGGGCGGTAGAACGTGCCGCCGTTGGCGAGCGCCGAGTAGATCCGGGCCATCTGGATCGGGGTGACGAGCGTGTCGCCCTGGCCGATCGCGAAGTTGACCGAGTCACCGGCGCGCATCTGGTAGCCGTCGACGCAGTTCTCCCGGGCGATCTGGTCGGAGAAGGTGTTGCCGCCCTTCTCCGCCTGCCGGCACCAGGCGTCCTTGTTGTTGTCGAAGAAGGACTGCTTCCACTGCCGGTCCGGCACCCGGCCGGGGACCTCGCTGGGCAGGTCGATGCCGGTCTTGGCGCCGAGGCCGAACTGGTGCGCGGTCTTGTAGAACCAGTCGGCGGTGTCCTTCTTCGGCTTGATGCCGCCGTCCTTCATCCACTGGTCGTACGCCAGGCCGTAGAAGACGGTGTCGCAGGAGATCTCCAACGCCTTCTCCAGCGAGATGTCGCCGAAGCTCTCGCTCTCGAAGTTCTTGAACTCACGGCCGCCGATGGTCATGCTCTTCGGGCACGGGTAGCGCCCGTCCAGCGAGTAGCCGGCCTGCACGGCGGCGGTGGTGGAGATGACCTTGAAGGTCGAGCCGGGGGCGGACTGACCCTGTATGGCCCGGTTCAGCAGCGGGAAGTTGGAGTCCTTGCTGGTCAGCGCCTGGTAGTCCTTGCCCGAGATGCCGCCCTGCCAGAGGTTGGGGTCGTACGTCGGCGCGCTGGCCATCGCCACGATCCGCCCGGTGTGCACGTCCATGACGACGGCGGCGCCGGAGTCGGCCTCGTAGTTGCGGCTGGTCACCTTGTCGAAGGTCTTCCTGGCGTCGTTCATCGCCTGCACCAGGTTGTCCTCGACGACCTTCTGCACCCGGGCGTCGATGCTGGTCACCAGGTTGTTGCCGGTCTGCGGCTCGACGATGCCGGCGTTGCCGATCACCCGGCCGAGGTTGTCCACCTCCAGCTTGGTGATCCCGGCCGTCCCGCGCAGATCGCGGTCGTACACCGACTCCAGCCCGGCCCGGCCGATCTGGTCGGCCGGCAGGTAGCGGTCCAGGCCGGCCTTGTCGGCGGTCTTGCCGACCTCCTCGTCCGTCACCGGCGAGAGGTAGCCGAGCACCTGGGCCATGTTGGCGCCCTCGACGCCGGTGTAGTGGCGCACGGCGGTCGGCTGCGCGGTGACCCCGGGGAAGTCCTCGCGGCGCTCCATCATCTGCAGCGCCTGCTGGGTGGTCGCCTCCTTGGTGACCGGGATCGGCTGGTACGGCGAGCCGTTCCAGCAGGGCTGCGGCGTCTTGGCGTCGCAGAGCCGGACCTTCTCCTGGACGTCCTTGACCGGCATGCCGAGCACCTCGGCGAGCCGGCCCAGCACCGCCTTGCCGCCGTCCTTCTGCTGCAGCAGCGAGGTGCGGCTGACCGAGACCACCAGTTTGGTCTCGTTGCCGGCCAGGATGCGGCCCGAGGCGTCGAGGATCTCGCCGCGCACGGCCGGCTCGACCACCTCGCGGATGTGGTTGCCGGTCGCCTTGGCGGTGTAGACGCTGGCGTTGCGGATCTGCAGGTACCAGAGCCGCCCACCGAGGGTGGCGAGCAGCGACAGCACGAGGATCTGCAGTACCACCAGACGGATCGTCACCCGCCGGGTGCGGCCGGTCTCGGGGATGTTGCTCACGTCTCGTGCGCTCCAGAGTGCGGGGTTCCGGGGATCATGGGCGGGGCCGGGCTACGGCCGCTTGGCGAAGCCGAGCGAGCGCCGCTTCTTGTAGGACGGCCCGGACGACGCCTCGCGGGTGGTGCGGTAGCGGGACAGCGTGCCCAGCCCGGGACCGCCCTCGTCGTCGCCGGTCGCGGCGGCCACCGGGTCGCGCCCGAAGCGGCGGCCGATCAGCATCACCGCCGGGACGACGAACGGCGCCAGCAGCAGGTCGTACAGCAGGGCGGTGAGCACCAGGCTGCCGAGGCCGACGTGCCGGGCGGCGGTGTCGCCGACCAGGGCGCCGACCATCGCGTACAGCAGGGTGGAGGCGACCGCCGCGGCGGCGACCACCAGCAGCGCGCCGGAGACCGAGCGCTGCCGGCCGTGGTCGGGGCGGAGCAGCCCGGCGGCGTAGCCCATCAGGCACAGGACCAGCGCGTAGCGGCCGATCGCGTGGTCGGACGGCGGGGCGAGGTCGGCCAGCAGTCCGGCGGCGAAGCCCACCAGGCAGCCGCCGGTCGGCCCGTAGACCATGGCCAGTCCGACCACCACGAGGAGCAGTATGTCCGGTGTGGCACCCGGGAGTTGGAGCCGCCCGAAGACGCTGACCTGGAGGATCAGGCCGAGCAGGACGAGAACGGCGGTGACGGGGATGCGGGCGAGGCGCATGGTTCAGTTCCCCCCGGTGGTCTTGGCGGGCGGGGCGGCGGCTGCCGGGGCGGCGGGCGCGGCCGGAGCCGGGCCCTGGGCGGCCGGCGCCGGCGGCAGGACGGCGTCGCGCGGGTCGGTGCGCGGCGGCACCACCACCACGCCGACCAGGTCGAGCCGGGTGAACTGGACGAAGGGCTCGACCAGGACGGTCTTGGTCAGCTGGCCGGGGTTCGCCTCGACCTGGACCACCTTGCCGACCGGGACGCCGGGCACGAACGGTCGGCCGCTCTGCGAGCCGAAGGTGACCAGCCGGTCGCCCTCCTTCACCTGGGCCTTGCCGTTGAGCAGCGAGACCTTCATGGCGCTGGTGCCGCCGCCGGAGGCGAAGCCGATCTCGCCGGTGCCCTCCAACCGGGCCCCGGCGCTGAAGCCCGGGTCGGAGGCGAGCAGGACGGTGGAGGTGGTCGGGGCGACGGTGGTGATCCGGCCGACCAGGCCCTGACCGTTGATCACGGTCATGTCCCGGGTCAGGCCGTCGTCGCTGCCCGCGTCGACGGTGATGGTCCAGGAGAAGCCCTGGGCCGGGCCGATCGCGATCACCTGGGCGGCCTTGACGGTGTAACCGCCGGAGCCCGCGGTGCGCAGCAGGTCGTCGAGCTGCTTGGTGCGCCCGCCGGCCATGTCGGAGGAGGCCAGCTTCTGGCGCAGCTCGGTGTTCTCCCGGGCCAGCTGGTCGGTGCGCCCGCTGTGGCCGGCGGCGTCGCGGAAGGCGCGGACGGTGTCGGCCACCGGGTCGACCGCGGTGGCGGCGCCGCGCTCGACCGGGCCGAGGACACCGGCGGCGGCGCGTCGGGCTCCGCCGAGCGGCGAGCTCTCACCGCCCTTGATGTCCACGGTGATCAGCGCGAAGGCGACGGCCACCAGCAGGATGAGCAGCAGCCGGCTCTCTCGTGTGTCCCTCACGGTGCTGGTACTGCCCCTTCGTACCTGGCCGCCCACCCGGGCTGTGGGCCCGGGCGGGGGCCGTTCAGTTGACTACAGGTCTGACGGTTGGACTAACGGCGCGGCTGGGCGTCGAGTACCTGCTGGAGCGCCTCGAACTCCTCGACGCACTTGCCGGAGCCGAGCGCCACGGAGTCCAGCGGGTTCTCGGCGATGTGGATCGGCATGCCGGTCTCGCGGCGCAGCCGCTCGTCCAGGCCGCGCAGCAGGGCGCCGCCGCCGGTGAGCACGATGCCGCGGTCCATGACGTCGCCGGCGAGCTCGGGCGGGCACTGGTCGAGGGTGGTCTTGACCGCGTCGATGATCGAGTTGACCGGCTCGTCGATGGCCTCGCGGACCTCGGCCGCCGAGATGACGACGGTCTTGGGCAGGCCGCTGACCAGGTCGCGGCCGCGGATCTCGGCGTGCTCGTCCTTCTCGCCCTCCAGTGCGAAGGCGGAGCCGATGCTCATCTTGATCTGCTCGGCGCTGCGCTCGCCCAGGAGCAGCGAGTACTCCTTCTTGATGTGCTGGACGATGGCGTTGTCCAGCTCGTCGCCGGCCACCCGGATGGACTGCGCGGTGACGATGCCGCCGAGCGAGATCACGGCCACCTCGGTGGTGCCGCCGCCGATGTCGACGACCATGTTGCCGGTGGCCTCGTGGACCGGCAGGCCGGCGCCGATCGCGGCGGCCATCGGCTCCTCGATGATGTGCACCTGGCGCGCGCCGGCCTGCGAGGAGGCCTCGATCACGGCGCGGCGCTCGACCCCGGTGATGCCCGAGGGCACGCAGACCACGACCCGGGGGCGGGCCAGGTAGCGGCGGCGGTGGATCTTGAGGATGAAGTAGCGGAGCATCCGCTCGGTGATCTCGAAGTCGGCGATCACGCCGTCCTTGAGCGGGCGGATGGCGACGATGTTGCCCGGTGTGCGGCCGATCATCTTCTTGGCCTCGGCGCCGACCGCCAGGATGCCGCCGGTGTTGGTGTTGACCGCGACCACGGACGGCTCGTTGAGGACGATCCCCTTGCCCCTGACGTACACCAGCGTGTTGGCGGTTCCGAGGTCGATCGCCAGGTCGCGGCCGATGAACGACAGGTTGGTTGCCATGGGGTGTAGGTGCCTTCCCGGGCTCGGAGTCATTGCGGGGGGTGGACGAGAGAGCGCGCCCACGGCTTGGGCGAAGAGCAGTTGACCAGCCGTACCGGGCCCATGAGTCGCGTCCATCGTAGTCACGCCGGCCGGTACGGACGTCGACGTGGGGCATACCGTCCATTGTCCGGAGCGTGATCGCTTCTCCGAGCATTGGGACGCCGTGTCGGCGTCCCCAGTTCCCTATTTCACGATAAGAATGCCCCGGCCGGGCCAATGGTCCCGACCGGGGCACCCGAAGGTCCCTGGGTGGTGCTTACGCGTGCGCCGGGAAGAAGATCTTGATCTCGCGCTCGGCGGACTCCGGGGAGTCGGAGGCGTGGATCAGGTTCTCGCGGGTGATGGTCGCGTAGTCGCCGCGGATGGTGCCGGCACCGGCCTCCAGCGGGTTGGTGGCGCCGGCCAGCATCCGGATGCCGGGGACGACCTCCTCGCCCTCGACGATCAGCGCGATCGACGGGCCGGAGGTCATGAACTCCAGCAGCGGCTCGTAGAACGGGCGGCCGACGTGCTCCGCGTAGTGCTGCTCCAGCGTCGCCCGGTCGAAGGTCCGCAGCTCGACGGCGGCGAGCCGCCAGCCGGCCTTGCGCTCGATGCGGCTGATGATCTCGCCGGCCAGGCCGCGCTTGACGGCGTCGGGCTTGAGCAGGACGAGAGTGCGCTGGGACACGGTGCGTCTCCTGGGAAATCGGTTCGGCGCGCACCCGGTTCGCGGTGCGGAGTGCGACTACGGCAGAGGTTACCTTGCGTGAGCAACGGGGCCGGGCGGCCCCGGGGCCCGACGACCGGCCCTACGCCGCGGGGACGGCCTGGGCGGCCGCGCGGGCGGCCTTGAACTCGTCGATCTTGCGGCCGTAGTGCACCGAGCACCACCAGAGCCCGGCGAAGACGACGCCCAGGCCGAACATCGTCGGCAGCACGAAGCCGCTGGCGATCAGTCCGATCTGGAGCGCCCAGCCGATCGCGACCGCGCCGGGGCGGGTGATCATGCCGCAGAGCAGCACGCACAGCGCCATCGCGATGCCCGTCACGGTCCAGACGGTGGCGGTCGACACGTCGGAGAGCTGCATGGCCACCAGTCCGGCGAACATCGCCAGCAGCGCCTCGCCGATCAGCGTCGAGGAGCAGAGCGTCCTCATCGTCACTTCCTCCCGAGCAGCAGGCGGGCCTCGCCCACCGTGATGACCGAACCGGTGACCAGCACCCCGGCGCCGCCGAGGTCCCCGTCCTCCTCGGCGAGGGTGACGGCGGCGGCGATGGCGTCGTCGAGCCGGGGCTCGACCTGGACGCGGTCCTCGCCGAAGATCTCGACGGCGAGCGCGGCCAGGGCGTCCGCGTCCATCGCGCGGTGGGTGGAGTTCTGGGTGATGACGACCTCGGCGAGGATCGGCTCGAAGGCCTCCAGCAGGCCCGCCACGTCCTTGTCGCCGCTGGTGCCGATCACGCCGACCAGCCTGGTGAAGCCGAAGGACTCACCGATCGCGGCGACGGTGGCGTGGGCGCCGTCCGGGTTGTGCGCGGCGTCCAGCACGATCGTCGGGCTGCGCCGGACGACCTCCAGGCGACCCGGCGAGGCGACGCCGGAGAACGCCTGCCGGACCTTGTCCGCGTCCAGCTGCCCGCCGCGCGCGCCGCCGACACCGAAGAAGGCCTCGACCGCCGCGAGGGCGAGCGCCGCGTTCTGCGCCTGGTGGGCGCCGTGCAGCGGGAGGAAGACGTCCGCGTACTCCTCGCCGCCGAGCCCGCGCAGCGTCACCAGCTGGCCGCCGATGGCGACCTCACGGCGGATCACACCGAACTCCATGCCCTCGCGGGCCACCGTCGCGTCCACCTCGACGGCGCGCCGCAGGATGGTCTGGGCGGCGTCCAGCTGCTGCTGGGCCACGACCGCGACGGCGCCCGACTTGATGATCCCGGACTTCTCGACCGCGATCTCGCCGGTGGTCTCCCCCAGCTTGTCGGTGTGGTCCAGCGAGATCGGGGTGATCACCGCGACGGCGGCGTCGATCACGTTGGTGGCGTCCCAGGAGCCGCCCATGCCGACCTCGATCACGCCGACGTCCACCGGGGCGTCGGCGAAGGCCGCGTAGGCCATGCCGGTCAGCACCTCGAAGAAGGACATCGCGACCGGCTCGCGCTCGTCGACCATCCGCACGTACGGCTCGACGTCCCGGTAGACCTCGGCGAACCGCTCGGGGGTGATCGGGGCGCCGTCCAGGGTGATCCGCTCGGTGACGGACTCCACGTGCGGGCTGGTGTAGCGGCCGGTGCGCAGCTCGAAGGTGTTGAGGAGCTGCTCGACCATCCGGGCGGTGGAGGTCTTGCCGTTGGTGCCGGTGATGTGGATCGAGGGGAAGGACCGCTGGGGCTGGCCCAGGATGTCCATCAGCGCCTCGATCCGGTCGAGCGAGGGCTCCAGCTTGTTCTCCGGCCAGCGCTTGGAGAGTTCCAGCTCGACGTCGCGCAGGACGTCGCCGGAGCCGCCGTCGGCGGGGCGGAGGGTGTACGGGTTCGGGTCGGCCTTGTCGCTCACGACCACAGTCTACGGAGCGGCGGCGCGCGCTCCCGACGGGGTGAGAACGACCGCTTTGCCCGGACTTTCCGATTCACCCGATTTACTATTGATCTGGCGAGTCCAGACGACAATGAAGCATCGATTCGCACCCTAGGGAGCCGCATCACCTTTGATCGCCAGGAGGACACCCTCATGCTCGATGCCCTGCGCCAGTCCCTCCTGGTCCATCGGAGCGGCGCGGTCTGGGCTGCCGAGCTGCTCTCGCCGCTGCTCCTGGGCTACATGGTCCTCGTGTTCGGCCGCTTCCTGCTCTACTGGGCCGGCTCCCGGCACACCTTCCGGCACGACCGGCCCGGCGAGGAGTTCGGCGAGTTGGCGCGGGCCTGGCTGGCCGACTCCCCCGAGCGGCTCGCCCGGCTGGCCGCCACGCCCAGCCCGTACGGGGACGGCCTGGCCTCGGCCCGGATCGCCCGGCTGACGGCGTGGCTGGCCGGACAGCCCGTGGCCGCCGCCTGAGGCTCGGGCAGGCACTCTTGACAGGCGGATTGGTCTACTCCACCTTGTGAGGGCAAGTCTCCTCCCCCGACAGGGACTTGAGTTGTCGGTAGCTCCCGCACCATCGACAGCCGGACGGCTCGCCCCCACGTGAGCCGACGGTCTCCCCCCACAGGAGATGGAGTCATGCCACCTGCCCGACACCGGCGCGCCCGCGTCGTCCACACCGTGCTCGCCGGCGCCTCGGCGATCGCCCTGGGCCTCAGCGGCCTGGTCGTCGCCACCAGCGCCTCCGGCGCGGCGACCGCCGACGTCGACCTGATCGACAACGGCGGCTTCGAAGCCGCCGACCATCTCGGCGGCTGGACCTGCCCCTCCGGCGGCACCCCCGACACCGCCACCGTCCACTCCGGCTCGTACGCATTGCGCGCCACCCCGGGCGCGAGCGACACCGGCGAGTGCACCCAGACCGTCACCGTGAAGCCCTCGTCGACGTACACCCTGAGCTCCTGGGTCCAGGGCTCCTACGTCTACCTCGGCGCCCGCGGCACCGGCGGCACGGATCCCGGCACCTGGACCAACTCGGCGAGCTGGTCCAAGCTCTCCACCACCTTCACCACCGGGGCCGCCACCACCAGCGTCACGGTCTACCTGCACGGCTGGTACGGCCAGCCCTCCTACCTGGCGGACGACGTCTCGCTGATCGGGCCGGGCGACCCGAAGCCCACGCCGACCGGGACCGCGACCCCCACCGCGACCCCGACCCAGACGCCCACCGCGACGCCGACGGTCACCCCGACCGTCACCCCCACCCGGCCCGGCCTGCCCAAGCACCTGCTCACCGGCTACTGGCAGAACTTCGACAACGCCGCCACGGTGCAACGGATCAGTGACGTCCCGGCCGCGTACGACATCATCGCGGTCTCCTTCGCCGACGCCACCGGCACACCCGGCGGGCTGAGCTTCACCCTGGACCCGGCCCTGTCGGCCAAGCTCGGCGGCTACACCGACGCGCAGTTCAAGGCCGACATCGCCGCCAAGAAGGCGGCCGGCAAGAAGGTCGTCCTCTCGGTCGGCGGCCAGAACGGCACGGTCTCCGTCAACAGCTCCGCCTCCGCGACCACCTTCGCCAGCACGGCCTGGTCACTGATGCAGAGCTACGGCTTCGACGGGATCGACATCGACCTGGAGAACGGCGTCAACGCCACCTACATGGGCCAGGCACTGCACTCGCTGGCGGCGAAGGCGGGCAGCGGGTTCATCCTCACCATGGCGCCGCAGACCATCGACATGCAGTCGACCGGGATGGAGTACTTCAAGCTGGCGCTGAACGTGAAGGACATCCTCACCATCGTCAACATGCAGTACTACAACTCCGGCGCGATGCTCGGCTGCGACGGCCAGGTCTACTCCCAGGGCAGCGTCAACTTCCTGACCGCGCTGGCCTGCATCCAGCTCAAGGGCGGGCTGCGGCCCGACCAGGTCGGGCTCGGGGTGCCGGCCTCCACCAGCGCGGCGGGCGGCGGGTACGTCAGCCCGGGCGTGGTCAACAACGCGCTGGACTGCCTGGCCTCCGGCACCAACTGCGGGAGCTTCAAGCCCGACACCAAGTGGCCGGGCATCGGCGGGGCGATGACCTGGTCGACCAACTGGGACGCCAAGGCCGGCGGCGGGATCGCCGGCACCGTCGGCTCGCACCTGCACGCGATGCCGTAGCCGCGGCCGCACGGGCCCGGGCCGGGGCTCAGACCCCGGCCCGGGCCTCCGGGATCTCGGGGCACGGGCCGCAGTGCCGGCGGCGCAGCTCGGCGGTGATCTCGGCCAGCTCGCCCTCGGGGAGCAGCGGCAGCATCATCGCGACGCCCTGGAGCAGGCCGCCGAGCAGGAAGGTGGTGTCGGCGGTGGCGGCCACCAGGCCGCGCACCTCGGCCACCTCGCCGGCCGCCACGGCCTCGATCAGCCGGGCCGCGTCGGCGGTCTCCTCGTCCACCGCCACCCCGCCGCAGTCGGCCGGGGCGCGCCGGACCATCGCGTGCAGCACCTTGTCGCCCACCTCGGGCGCGTACGCCTTGCGGACCGCCTCGGCGGCGATCCAGGCCAGCAGGGTGGTCACCTCCCGCTGCGCGTGCTCCTCGAAGAGCCGGTCCAGCGCGTGGTCGAACGCGAGCTGGTTCCCGTGCCGGAACGCGAGCAGCAGCGTCGCCGCCCTGGCCTTGGCCTCCTGGACCGCTTCCATCGGCAGTTCGTCGGCCAACTTCTCGGTCACCACCACGCCATGCCCTCCCGTCGGTCGTCGGCTCAGCGCAACTCCGTGCACACCGTACACATCCGACCTGCAAACTTCCGCGAACCCGCGCGGGCAAGACCGGAATGAATTCGGGCGGAATAGGACTTCACCCGGTCCAGGATGAATATTCGCCGGAACAGCGCAATGCCGCTGGGCTATTAGAGGGTCCGATTTCCCCGTTCGGCGGGCGTGCTCCCCGGCACGTCCCGCCGGTGCGGATCCGCGACCCGGCGAAAAGGCCGCGCAAAGGCCGAGGGGCCGCACCCCGCGTCGGCGGGATGCGGCCCCTGGAGAGCCTTCGACGGGCCGGGCCCGCCGGCCGGGTCAGGCCTGCGGCAGCGCCGCGAGCTGAGCGGTGATCCGGGCGATGTCGGCCTCGGCGGCCTCCTGGCGGGCACGGATCTTGGCGACCACGTCGTCCGGCGCCTTGGCGAGGAACGCCTCGTTGCCGAGCTTGCCGGTGGTCTGGGTCTTCTCCTTCTCGGCGACCGCGAGGTCCTTGGCCAGACGCTTGCGCTCGGCCGCGACGTCGATGGTGCCGGAGAGGTCCAGTGCCACCGTGGCACCGGCGACCGGGAGCGAGGCGGTGGCCGAGAAGCCCTCCTCGGGCGCGGTCAGGCGCAGCAGCGAGCGGATCGCGTCCTCGTGGACGGCCAGCACGGTGCCGGAGAGGTCCAGCTGGGCCGGGACCTTCTGCGCGGGCTGAAGGCCCTGGTCCGAGCGGAACCGGCGGACCTCGGTGACCACCTGCTGGAGCGTGGCGACCTCGGCCTCGGCCTCGGCGTCCCGGAAGCCGCCGTCCTCGGGCCACGCGGTGACCACCAGCGACTCGGCGCCGGTGAGCGTCGTCCACAGGGTGTCGGTGACGAACGGGACGATCGGGTGGAGCAGCCGCAGCGTGACGTCCAGGACCTCGCCCAGGACCCGGCGGGAGGCGTCGGCCTGCGCGCCGCCCTTGGCGAGGGTGGTCTTGGAGAGCTCGACGTACCAGTCGAACACCTCGTCCCAGGCGAAGTGGTAGAGCGTGTCCGAGACCTTGGCGAACTCGTAGTCGTCGTACAGCGCGTCCACCTCGGCGACGGTGGCGTTCAACCGCGACAGGATCCAGCGGTCGACCGCGGTCAGCTCCTGCGGCGCGGGCAGCGGGCCCTCGACGGTGGCGCCGTTCATCAGCGCGAAGCGGGTCGCGTTCCAGAGCTTGTTGCAGAAGTTGCGCGAGCCCTTGACCCAGTCCTCGCCGATCGGCACGTCGGCGCCGGGGTTGGCGCCGCGGGCCAGGGTGAAGCGGACGGCGTCGGCGCCGTAGGCGTCCATCCAGTCCAGCGGGTCCACGGCGGTGCCGGAGGACTTCGACATCTTCTTGCCGAACTCGTCGCGGACCAGGCCCGTCAGGGCGACGGTCTTGAACGGAGCCTGACCGTCCATCGCGTACAGGCCGAACATCATCATCCTGGCGACCCAGAAGAAGATGATGTCGTGACCGGTGACCAGGACGTCGGTCGAGTAGAACTTCTCCAGGTCCGGGGTCCGCTCCGGCCAGCCGAGGGTGGAGAAGGGCCAGAGGCCGGAGGAGAACCAGGTGTCCAGGACGTCCGGGTCCTGGTGCCAGCCCTCGCCGGTCGGCGGCTGCTCGTCGGGGCCGACGCAAACGACCTCGCCGTCCGGGCCGTACCAGACCGGGATCCGGTGCCCCCACCAGAGCTGGCGCGAGATGCACCAGTCGTACATGTTGTCGACCCAGTCGAAGTAGCGGCGCTCCAGCTCCTTCGGGTGGATCTCCACCTTGCCGTCCCGGACGGCGTCGCCGGCGGCCTGGGCCAGCGGGGCGACCTTGACCCACCACTGCAGCGACAGGCGCGGCTCGACCACGGTGTGGCAGCGCGAGCAGTGGCCGACGGCGTGCATGTACGGGCGCTTCTCGCCGACGATCCGGCCCTGCTCGCGCAGCGCACCGACCACGGCCGAGCGCGCCTCCAGCCGGTCCAGGCCGAGGAAGGGACCGTGCACGGTGATCGCGCCGCGCTCGTCCATGACGCTCAGGTTCGGCAGGTTGTGGCGCTGGCCGATGGCGAAGTCGTTCGGGTCGTGCGCCGGGGTCACCTTGACGGCGCCGGTGCCGAACTCCGGGTCGACGTGCTCGTCGGCGACGACCGGGATCTCCCGGTCCGTCAGCGGCAGCTTGATGGTCCGGCCGACCAGGTGCCGGTAGCGCTCGTCCTCCGGGTGGACGGCGACGGCGGTGTCGCCCAGCATCGTCTCGGCGCGGGTGGTGGCGACGATGATCGAGTCCTCGCCGTCCCCGTAGCGGATCGAGACCAGCTCGCCGGGGACCTCCTCGTGCTCCACCTCGATGTCGGAGAGCGCGGTGAGGCAGCGCGGGCACCAGTTGATGATGCGCTCGGCCCGGTAGATCAGACCGTCGTCGAAGAGGCGCTTGAAGATGGTCTGGACAGCCTGGGAGAGGCCCTCGTCCATGGTGAAGCGCTCGCGCGACCAGTCCACGCCGTCGCCGAGGCGGCGCATCTGGCCGAGGATCCTGCCGCCGTAGTTCTCCTTCCACTCCCAGACCTTCTCGACGAAGGCCTCCCGGCCCAGGTCGTGCCGGGAGAGGCCGGACTCGGCCAGCTGCTGCTCCACCTTGTTCTGGGTGGCGATGCCGGCGTGGTCCATGCCGGGCAGCCAGAGCGTCTCGAAGCCCTGCATGCGCTTGCGGCGGGTCAGCGCGTCCATCAGCGTGTGCTGGAAGGCGTGGCCCAGGTGCAGCGCACCGGTGACGTTCGGCGGCGGGATGACGATGGTGTACGGGGGCTTGTCGCTCTTCGCGTCGGCCGTGAAGTAACCGCGCTCTACCCAGCGCTCGTACAGCTCGCCCTCTACGTCCGCCGGAGCGTAGGTCGTCGGGAGGGTGGCTGCGTCGTCCCCGGCGTGAGTGCTCACGGGGCGCTGGTTCGTGGTGTCGGTCACGACGCACAGTTTACGTACCTGCGGACGTGGGTTACGAACCGCTTTCGGTCCGGGCCCCCGTGCGCCCGGTCCGGACGGCCGTCGGCCCCGTGCGATAACGTGCCCGCACGCTCGTCCGGTCCTTGGTACGGGCACGGACGACTTCAGATCACGACAGGCCGCGGGTGCGGCGGGGGAGCACAGGCAGATGTACGGCCAGGGTCAGCAGTATCCGCAGGGGCAGCCGCAACCGTACGGGGCACCGCAGCCCTACGGCGCGCCGCAGCCGCAACCGCCCCACGGGGCCCAACCGCCCTACGGCCAGCCGCCGCAGCAGTACGGCTACCCGCAGCAGCAGGGGGCCCCGGCCCCGCAGTACGGCGCGCCCCAGCCGCAGCCCCCGTACGGCGCCCCGCAGCCGCCCTACGGCCCGGGCGCGCCGCAGGCCCCGTACGGCGCGCCCGGCTACCCGATGGCGCCGCCGCCGAAGAAGGGCAAGGCGGGGCTGGTGATCGGCCTGGTGATCGGCGCCCTGGTGCTGGGCGGCGGCGGCTTCGGCCTCTACAAGGTGCTCGGCGGCGACACCGGCGGAAAGTACAAGATCACCGCCGCCCAGTCGCTGCCGGACGGCTACACCCAGAAGTCGGCCAAGGAGCAGGCGGCCGACCCGAGCAAGGCCGAGACCTCCAAGCTCGGCAAGGACCTGCACGTGCTGATCGCCAGCTACGCCAAGGGCGCCGACGTGCTGGACACCATCAGCGTGATCGGCGTCTACGGTGAGCTCGACGACCCGGACAAGATCATCGAGGACTCCAAGAAGCCCGGCGAGGGCGGCACCTGGACCACCCCGCTGGCCGATTTCCCGGCCCAGGACGGCAACAACTCCTCGGCCAAGCTCTCCTGCGGCGTCTACGGCGTGCTCGGCGGCAAGTCGCAGTCCACCGTCTGCGTCTGGGCCGACAAGTCGACCACGGCGCGGGTCTCCTTCCTGAAGTCCAGCCTCACCGGCAGCGCCCAGACCGCGCTCACCCCGGCCCAGGCCGCCGAGAAGACCCGGGCGATCCGCTCCGCCATGGTCGTCGCCAAGTAACCGCGCGGCTCATCGTCACACCTGCCACCCGGCCCCGGGTGGGAGTGCGCCACGTCCGCCGTTCCCTCCCGTCCCGAGAAAGGGCCATCGTGACCGATCAGACCCCCTACGGAGCCCCGCCGCCGCCCGCCGGACAGCCGCACGGCGGTGCTCCCGTGCCGCCCCAGCAGCCCGGCTACGGCGCCACTCCCCCGCCGCCGGCCGACCCGGCCTGGGGCGCCGTCCCGCCGCAGGCCACGCCGCCCGGCTACCCGCCGGCCGACGGCCAGCCCGGCTACCCGGGCTACGGCGCGTACGCCCCGGTGCCGCAGCGCAAGTCCCGCAAGACGCTCTGGATCCTGCTGGGCGTGTTCGTCGGCGTGCTGGCGCTGATCGGCGGCGGCCTCGCGTACTTCGTCTTCGACGTGACGTCCAACGCCGGCACCCAGAAGATCGTCCTGCCGACCACGTTCAAGGACCTCACCAAGGACGACGACAACGAGATCGCCCAGGCGATGGAGAAGGAGATCACCTCCGAGTTCGGCAAGGGCGACGGCGCCTGGAACCCGACCGGCGTCAGCGCCGTGTACCAGGACTCGGCGGAGGAGCCCCAGCTCATCGTGGTCGGCGGCTACGGCAAGGTGCTGCTCCCGAAGCAGGAGCTGGACGCCATGTTCAAGGGCTTCTCGTCCGGCGGCCCCAGCGTCACCGACCGGCACTCGGTCGACGCCGGCTCCAAGGGCGGCACCATGGAGTGCGCCAAGGCCACCCAGGCCGGCACCGACCTCGGCATCTGCGCCTGGGCCGACAACAGCACCCTGGTGCTGCTGATGCAGGCGCCCGAGGAGGGCAAGGCCCCGAACCTGGAGAAGCTGGCCGCCGACGCCCGCGACCTGCGCGCGGTCGCCGAGGTGGCGAAGTAACACCCCCGGCGCCACGGATCGCAAAGGCCCCCGGAGACCGACCGACGGTCTCCGGGGGCCCTTTCACGCGGAAGGTCAGGCGCTCTTGTCGCGCCGCTCCCGCTTGATCATGTCGCGCGGGACGAGTGTGGGGATGGCGTGCTTGGAGACGACGTCCCCGGTGACCACCACGCGGGCGACGTCCTGACGCGAGGGCACCTCGTACATCACGGACATCAGCACCTCCTCCATGATGGCTCGCAGACCGCGCGCGCCGGTGCCGCGCAGGATCGCCTGGTCGGCGATGGCCTCCAGCGCGTCGCGGGAGAACTCCAGCTCGACGCCGTCCAGTTCGAAGAGCTTGCGGTACTGCTTGACCAGCGCGTTCTTCGGCTCGGTGAGGATCTGCAGCAGCGCCTCGCGGTCGAGGTTGTGCACGCTGGTGATCACCGGGAGGCGGCCGATGAACTCCGGGATCATGCCGAACTTGACCAGGTCCTCCGGCATCACCTGACGGAAGTGGTCGCTGGCGTCCTGCTCCCGCTTGGAGCGGATGTTCGCGCCGAAGCCGATGCCCTTGGCACCCGCGCGGCCCTCGATGATCCGCTCCAGGCCGGCGAACGCGCCACCCACGATGAACAGCACGTTGGTGGTGTCGATCTGGATGAACTCCTGGTGCGGGTGCTTGCGGCCGCCCTGCGGCGGCACCGAGGCGGTGGTGCCCTCCAGGATCTTCAGCAGCGCCTGCTGCACGCCCTCGCCGGAGACGTCCCGGGTGATCGACGGGTTCTCGCTCTTGCGGGCGACCTTGTCGATCTCGTCGATGTAGATGATCCCCGTCTCGGCCTTCTTGACGTCGTAGTCGGCCGCCTGGATCAGCTTCAGCAGGATGTTCTCGACGTCCTCGCCGACGTACCCGGCCTCGGTCAGCGCGGTGGCGTCGGCGATCGCGAACGGCACGTTCAGCATCCTGGCCAGCGTCTGCGCGAGCAGCGTCTTGCCGGAGCCGGTCGGGCCGAGCAGCAGGATGTTGGACTTCGCCAGCTCGATGGCGTCCTCACGGCCGTTCCCGCCGCTGCGGCCGGCCTCGCCCGCCTGCACGCGCTTGTAGTGGTTGTAGACCGCCACCGACAGCGCCTTCTTGGCGAGGTCCTGGCCGACCACGTACTGGTCCAGGAACTCGTAGATCTCGCGCGGCTTCGGGAGCTCCTCGAAACGCACCTCGGAGGTCTCGGCGAGCTCCTCCTCGATGATCTCGTTGCACAGGTCGATGCACTCGTCGCAGATGTACACGCCTGGGCCGGCGATCAGCTTCTTCACCTGCTTCTGCGACTTGCCGCAGAACGAGCACTTGAGCAGGTCGCCACCGTCTCCGATGCGTGCCACGAGGTGCTTCCCCTTCGCCAGGGGCCCCGCGGGGGTTCCGGGGCCTGGTGCTGTGGACCGTCTACGCCGACGGCGATCGGTCTCGCTATCCGACGGTACTCTGCCGGGCCCCTGATTCCGTCCTCTTCGCCGGGTCTGCCCTACGCCCTGGGCGAATTGATACCGAACAGATGCCGGCGGCCGCGCCGCCGATGCGCCGGGGCGGGGCGCGCGAAACCTGGCGCGCCCCGCCCGTGAGCTCCGCCCCGCCCGCCGGGGGGCAGGGCGGGAAGGTGCCGACCTCAGGAGGTCAGCGAGGCCTTGCGGGTGGAGATGACGAGGTCGACCAGACCGTACTCGACGGCCTCCTCGGCCGTGAGGATCTTGTCGCGCTCGATGTCGTCGCGGACCTGCTCCACCGACTTGTTGGAGTGCTTGGAGAGCATCTCCTCCAGCTGCTCGCGCATCCGGAAGATCTCCCGGGCCTGGATCTCCAGGTCGGAGACCTGGCCGCGGCCGGTCTCGGTGTACGGCTGGTGGATCAGGATGCGGGCGTTCGGCAGCGCCATCCGCTTGCCGGGGGTGCCGGCCGCGAGCAGCACGGCTGCGGCCGAGGCGGCCTGGCCCATGCAGACGGTGGTGATGTCCGGCTTCACGTACTGCATGGTGTCGTAGATGGCCGTCAGGGCCGTGAACGAGCCGCCGGGCGAGTTGATGTACATCTGGATCTCGCGGTCCGGGTCCATCGACTCCAGGCAGAGCAGCTGCGCCATGATGTCGTTCGCGGAGACGTCGTCGACCTGCGAGCCGAGGAAGATGATGCGCTCCTCGAACAGCTTGGCGTACGGGTCGTACTCGCGGATGCCCTGCGAGGTGCGCTCGACGAAGCGCGGGACGATGTAGCGGCCCTCGGCGCGCATGTCCTCGACGCGTGCCTTGGCGCTGGACAGGCTGGGGATGTTCATGGGGGTTCTAGTCCTCCGGAGCGTTGTGGCTGTGGTCTCGTGGGAGCCGGGGCCGAGGCTCAGGCGCCCGTGCCGCCGCCGCCGGGGACGTCCGCGGCGCTGTGCATGATCGCGTCGATCAGGCCGTACTCCAGGGCCTCCTCGGGCGTGAACCAGCGGTCGCGGTCGGAGTCCGCGGTGATCTGCTCGAAGGACTGGCCGCTGTGGAAGGCGATCAGCTCGGACATCCGCTTCTTGGTGCGGAGCAGCTGCTCCGCCTGGATGCGGATGTCGGTGGCCGAGCCGCCGAGACCGGCGGACGGCTGGTGCATGAGGATGTTGGCGTTCGGCAGCGAGAAGCGCTTGCCCTTGGCGCCGGCGGTCAGCAGGAACTGCCCCATCGAGGCGGCCATGCCCATGGCGATGGTGACGACGTCGTTCTTGATGTACTGCATGGTGTCGTAGATCGCCATGCCGGCCGAGATCGAGCCGCCCGGGGAGTTGATGTAAAGGAAGATGTCCTTGTCCGGGTCCGCGGCCAGCAGCAGCAGCTGGGCGGTGATCTTGTTGGCGATGTCGTCGTCGACCTGCTGGCCGAGGAAGATGATCCGCTCGTTGAGCAGCCGGTTGTAGACCTGGTCGCCCAGGCCGCCGAGCACGTCACCAGAGGCGGCGTGCGGCGCCATCGGGCCAGGCATCTGCATCTGCGGGAACGTCACTTAGCCACCTGCTCAGTCGATTTGGACGGTCGCTCCGCGGCCGTCACGGTGTCGCACAGCTTCCGGGTATCACGGTGTGATTGTTGCTGTCCAAGGACCCTAACGCGCAGGCCGGGCCGCAGAATCCCTCACGCAGAACTGTTCGCTGTGAGCGCAGGGTTCACGGTGCGGGCCCGGGGACCGGCCCGGGCGGGCCGGGGGACCCCCGGCGGGCCTCCCCGGCGGCCCGGGAGAACGCGGCGGGGGCCCGCCCGCGCGTAGAGGGGGCGCGCCCCGCGAGAGGGATGCCGACCGGGGCGGCGGGGAGCAGGGGGT
>NZ_JBHVWC010000084.1:0-38841 GCF_042882445.1 Kitasatospora sp. NPDC058218
GCTAATTCCCCCGCCCCCACCCCCGAGGGGCGCGGCGCGTCGCGGGGCACCGGGACCAGCGCACCGAGATCGGCCGCGGGCGCGGGCACGGCGGAACTTCTCCCGCAGTTCGCCCGAACGCCACCCGGCCGGGCGCCACTGCTCCTAGTCTGCGGGCGACGACCACCACCGCCCCGACACCAGTGCGAGCTAGGAGCACCCATGACGTACCGTCCGCTCGACGGCAGCAGCCCGGCAGCCCCCGCAGAGGAGGCGGCCTCCTCGCGCCGCCGGTTCCTGCGCGCGACCGGTGCCGCCGGCCTGGGCGCGGCCGCGTTCGCCGCCACCGGCGGCGAGGCGTTCGCGGCCCCGGCCCCGGCCGACGACCAGCCCGACGCCGCCGAGGAGCGCGGAGCCGCCGCGGGACCGGCCGGCACCCGCTCCCCGGTCCGCACCGGGACCGGCCTGGACCGGCTGCCGCACCCGCTGGTCATCGGCCACCGCGGCGCGCCCGGCTACCGCCCCGAGGAGACCCTCGGCTCCTACGAGCTGGCCCTGGAGCTCGGCGCGGACGTCATCGAGCCGGACCTCGTCCCCACCAAGGACGGCCACCTGGTGATCCGGCACGAGAACAACATCGTGGAGACCACCGACGTCGCCGACCACCCCGAGTTCGCGAACCGGAGGACCACCAAGACCATCGACGGCCAGGCGCAGACCGGCTGGTTCACCGAGGACTTCACGCTCGCCGAGCTGCGCACCCTGCGCGCCAAGGAGCGCCTGCCGCAGCAGCGCCAGCGCAACACCCTGTACGACGGCCGCTGGCCGGTGCTCACCTTCCGCGAGCTGGCCGATTTCGCGAAGAAGCGCGGGCGCGAGCTGGGCCGCGAGGTCTGGCTCTACCCGGAGACCAAGCACCCGAGCTACTTCCGCTCGATCGGCCTGCCGCTGGAGGAGCGACTCGCCGACGAGCTGCGCCGCACCGGCCTGGCCGGCAAGCGCGGGCGGGCGATCCTGCAGTCCTTCGAGCCGAGCAGCCTGCAGCGGCTGGCCAAGCTGGTCGACAACCCGCGGATCCAGCTGCTCGGCGCCGCGAACACCCAGCCGTACGACTTCGTGCTGGCCGGGGACCGGCGCACGGTGGCCGACCTGGTCACCCCGGCCGGGCTGCGCTGGATCGCCTCCTTCGCCCACGGCATCGGCCCGACCACCCAGCTGATCGCGCCGGTGGACGCGGCCGGCAAGCTCCAGCCGCCGACCACGCTGGTGCGCGACGCGCACGCGGCCGACCTGCTGCTGCACCCGTACACGGTGCGCAACGAGAACGGCTTCCTGCCGCTGGACTACCGCCGCGGCACCGACCCGAACGCCTACGGCGACGCCATCGGGTGGGCGCGCTACCTCTACGAGCTGGGCGTGGACGGCTTCTTCACCGACCAGACCGACACCAGCGTGCTGGCCCGGCAGGACTTCTGGGCCGCCAAGGGCGTCAACTGACCGCTCGCCGCCGGTGACGCGACCGTGCCCCGGACCGTAGGGCGGTCCGGGGCACGGTCGTCGGCCGGTGCGGTCAGCCGTCGCTCTGCGAGCCGTCCGTCCGGTCGCCGCCGTCCTGCTCGGTCGGCCGGGGCAGCTCGATCGGCTGGGTCGGCTGGGCGGCCTGGGTCGGCTGGGTCGAACGCGGTCGGCCCGGGTCCGCCGCCCGACCACCGGTCGGGGCGGTGCCGGTCGGGGCGGCGCCGGAGCCGCTCGGGCTCCCGCTCCCGCTCGCGCTCGGATCCCGCTTGGGCGGGTCCGGGATGTAGACGGTGTCGAAGGTGTCCTCCGGCACGCCCTTCAGCGCCTGGTTCATCGCCAGCTGCCAGATCGGGCCGGGGCCGGTGGCACCGAAGATCTCCGCGTAGTACTTGCCCCCGATCCTGATGTTCTTCATCGGCACGCCCTTGGCCGGGCCGCCGAGCCAGACCGAGGCGGCCAGGTTGGCCGTGTACCCGCTGAACCAGGCCGACTTCTTCTCGTCGGTGGTACCGGTCTTGCCGGCGATCTGCCGGTCGCCGTCCAGCCCGAGCTCGCGCGCGGTGCCCTTCTCGGTCACCCCGAGCAGCACGGTGTTGATGACGTCGGCGGTGTCCTCGGACATCACCCGGTCGCACTTCTCGGGGACGACCGGGACGTCCTTGCCGTCCACCGTGGTGATCCGGTTGATCGCGAGCGGCGCGCAGTAGGTGCCCTCGGCGGCGAAGGTCGCGTAGACGTTGGCCATCACCAGCGGGCTCACCTCCTGGGTGCCGAGGCCCAGCGCGGGCAGTTCCTGGAGCGGGTCGCCGCTGGCCTTGGTCGCGACGCCCAGCTTGTTGGCCATCTGCTTGACCGCGCAGAGGCCGATCTCCTGCTCCATCTGGACGAAGTAGGTGTTGACCGAGAGGGCCATCGCCTGCTTCAGGTCGTAGGGGCCGGCCTCCTTCTCCGACTCGTTGGGGATCGAGCCGCCCTTCTTTCCCTTGTCCAGGTTCTTCCAGGTGCCGTCGCACGTCTTGATCGTCGGCCAGTCCATCCGGTTCGGGGACGGGTAGATCTGGGTGGCCGGCAGGCCCGCCTCCAGTGCCGCGGCGGCCACGATCGGCTTGAAGTTGGAGCCCGGCTGGAAGCCGTTGCCGCCGCCCATCGCCGCGTCGACGTTGTAGTTGACGACGGTCTGGTTCTTGTTCGGGTCCAGGCCGTACGGGCGGGTCTGGGCCATCGCCAGGATCTTGCCGCTGCCCGGCTCGACCATCGTGATCGCCGCCGAGACCGGGTCGGTGACGTACACCTTCTTGGTGACGGCGTTCTGGGCGGCGGTCTGCTTCTCCGGATCCAGGGTGGTGTAGATGTTCAGGCCGCCCTGGTCCCACAGCTTCTTGCGCTCGGCGGCGCTCTTGCCGAACACCGGGTCCTGCTTGACCACGTGCCGGACGTAGTCGCAGAAGAAGCCCGTCCCCGCGTTGGCGGTGATGCAACCGTTCTGCGGGTCCTTGTACTTCAGGCCCAGCGGCGTCGCCTTGGCCTCGCGGGCCTGCGCGGCGGTGAGGTGCTTGTTCTCCACCATCTTGTCGATGACGGTGTCGCGGCGCTTCTGGGCGGCGACGGGGTGCAGCTTGGGGTCGTACTGGGACGGGTTCTGCACCAGGCCCGCGAGCGTCGCGGCCTCGGGGACGGTGAGGTCCTTGGCGTCCTTGCTGAAGTACCGCTGGGAGGCGGCCTGGATGCCGTACGCCTGGTGGCCGTAGAAGGTGATGTTCAGGTAGTTGGTGAGGATCTGGTCCTTGGTCAGGTCCTCCTCCAGCTTGATGGCGTACTTGAGTTCCTGGATCTTGCGGCCGATCGTCTTGCGCTGCGCCTCCAGCACGGCGGCCTGGTCGTCGCCGGCCTTCTCGACGTTGACGTTCTTCACGTACTGCTGGGTCAGCGTCGAGGCGCCCTGGACGGTGGTGCCGCTCTCGGCGTTCTTGGTGGCGGCCCGGAGCACACCCTTGAGGTCGACCGCGCCGTGCTCGTAGAAGCGCGCGTCCTCGATGTCCACCTGGGCCTGGCGTATCAGCGGCGACATCTGGTCGGCGGGTATGACGGTGCGGTCGCGCTCGTAGACCTTGGCGATCAACCCGCCCTTGGCGTCGAAGATCTGGGAGGCCTGGCTGAGCGGCGGGGTCTTGAAGTCGTCCGGGATGTCCTCGAAACTGTCCGCCGTGTTCTTGGCGGTCAGCCCGAGCGCGCCGGCCGCCGGCAGGGCCACGCCCGCCAGCAGGACTCCGGCCAGCGTGCTGTAGCCGAGGAACTTCACCGCGTGGCCCGCCAGGGCGAGCGGACTCTCGCGGCGCCGGGAACGCGGGACCCAGGTGTCGCCCGGGTCGGGGGTGGAGATACGGCGGCTCTTCCGTGACATAGGCGGAACACTACGTCCACGAAAACCCTGCACGGGGCGGGTGTTGGCCAAGCTTTGTCACAAATCGGCGACAGATTCACCTCATCGGAGCCGGCCGGACACCCGCCCCCGGCGCGACCCCGGTCGCCGCCGGGCCGTTCGTTCACGCTCGTTCGACCCGACCTGCCCCTCGCACCGGCGTACGGAGCCGGTCGACTCCGCGCCGGCCGCGCCCGTCAGCCCGCGCGGCGCTTCTTCCGCAGGCCGAACAGGGCCCCCACGACGGCGAGTACGAAGAGCACACCCAGCGCGCGGTCCGACGGCCCGTCGGACGAGGAGGACGAGGAGGACGAGGAGGACGAGCCGGCGGACCCGCCCGGGGCCGCGGACCCGGACGGCGGCGCGGCCGCCCCGGAGGACGGCGCCGCGGAGGGCAGCGGCTTGACGGTGTCCGGGAGTTGACGGTCGTCCAGCGGCGACCGCCAGACCGGACTGTCCTTGCCCTCGCTGCCGTAGAGCAGCGCCCGGCCGTCCGCGGTGAAGGTGACCGATTCGCCCTGGCGCTGCAAGGGCGTGGAGAGCGAACCGAGTTCGGCGGGCGCGCCGTCCTGCCAGCGGTAGAGGGTGGCGGCGAAGTAACCGCGCAGGACGAGCCGGGTGCCGTCCGGGGAGAAGGCGCCGTCGGTCACCCAGGGGACGTCGCCGATCCGGCGGAAGGTGTTCACGCCGGCCGCGGAGAGCTTCTCCGGCCCCTGGTAGAGGCTGCCGCCCCCCTGCTTCTTGCTGGCGACGTAGGCCCGGCCGGTCACCGGGTGGACCATCAGCGCCTCGGCGTCGCGCGGGCCGTCCTCGTAGCGCACCCGGTAGCGGACCACGTCCACGGTCTGGTCGCGCAGTTCGGCGGGCTCGGCGAAGGCGTAGATCCAGACCTCGGGCCACTTGCCGCCGAGGTTGTCGCCGATGTCCCCGACGTAGACCCGGCCGTCCGGCCCGATCGAGATCGCCTCCACGTCGCGCGGCTCGACGCCGCGCAGGGTGACGGTGGCGACGGTGCGGCCCTGCGAGTCGACCGCGTAGACGTACGGACCGTCGTCGCTGTCGTTGTGCGTCCAGTAGACACCGGGGTGGGCGAGGCTCGCGGCGAGACCGCTGGACTCGGTGATGCGCGGATCGGAGATGGTGAACGCCTGGCCGGCGCCGCCGTCGGCCGCGCGGGCGGGCGGGGCCCCGACCGCGACGGTCCCGAGGGCGGCGGCGGTCGTCCAGGTGGCCGCGAGCAGCGCCGCCGAGGTTCGGGCCGCCCCACGACGGCGCCGGCACCGCGTCTTCGTTCGCATCCTCAGCACCCGGCGATCCTCCCACGACGGCCGGGGCGAACGCCGGGCCGGCCGACAAACCCTCTTTTCGTCACCTTGACGAGATCAAGGGGCCGGGAATATCGTCGCAGTGACGAAAAGGGGAAGGACCCACCCATGGCCGACATCACCAAGCGCTTCGGACTGCGCCACCTGCGCGCCGTCCCGACCGCCCACATCCGCCACCTGAACCGGGGCGAGGTCGTCCACGACGGCGCCGGCCTGGCCTTCTGGTTCCGGCCGCTCACCGCCGCCCTCTCCGAGGTGCCGGTGGACGACCGCGAGCTGGCCATGCTGTTCCACGCCCGCACCTCCGACTTCCAGGACGTCACCGTCCAGGCCACCCTGACCTACCGGATCACCGAACCCGCCGTCGCCGCCGCCCGGGTCGACTTCGGCATCGACCCCGACAGCGGCGCCTGGCGCGCCGCCCCGCTCGACCAGCTCGCCACCCTGCTCACCGAGACCGCCCAGCAACACGCCCTCGGCCTGCTCGCCCGCACCCCGCTCGCCGCCGCACTGGCCGACGGCGTCAGCGCCGTCCGCGACCGGATGGCCACCGGGCTCGCCGACGAACCGCGCATCACCGAGACCGGGCTCGCCGTGATCGCCGTCCGGGTGGTCGCGCTGCGCCCCGAGCCCGAGGTGGAGCGCGCGCTGCGCACCCCCGCCCGCGAACTCGTCCAGCAGGAGGCCGACCGGGCCACCTTCGAGCGGCGCGCCGTCGCCGTCGAGCACGAGCGCGGCATCGCCGAGAACGAGCTCGCCAACCGGATCGAGCTGGCCCGCCGCGAGAAGCAGCTGCTCACCCAGCAGGGCGCCAACCGGCGCCTCCAGGCCGAGGACGAGGCCGTCGCCGACAAGGTCCGCGCCGAGGCCGAGGCCGAGCGCCGCACCAGGCTCGCCACCGCCGAGGCGGACGCCGCCCGCGCCCTCGGCGAGGCCCGGGCCGGCGCCGAGGCCGCCTGGCTCACCGCCCACCAGCAGGCCGACCCGGCCGTGCTGCGGGCGCTCGCCCTGATGCGGCTGGCCGAGCACCTGCCCCGGATCGAGAACGTCACCGTCACCCCGGACCTGCTCACCGGGCTGCTCAGCAGGCTCTCCGGCCCCGCGGGTGAGCAGTGACGCTCGCACCCCGGGCCGTCCTGGTGCACCGCCGCACCGAGTACGAGGAGCTCCTGGCCCACCACGGCACACCCGGCCAGGCCGCGTTCTTCCTCGCCGCCCGCGGCCGGTCGGTGGCGGAGGTCGAGGAGCGCCACCGCCGGCAGGCCGACGCGCTCGCCCGGGCGGCCGCCGCCGTACCGCTGGAGTGGCGGCGCACCCGGGTCGAGCGGGCGGACCTGCCGCGCTTCCTGTTCGAACCCGAGGACGTGGTGGTCGTGGTCGGCCAGGACGGGCTGGTCGCCAACGTCGCCAAGTACCTCGACGGCCAGCCGGTGATCGGCGTCGACGCCGACCCCGGCCGCAACCCCGGCGTCCTGGTGCGCCACCGCGCCGACGCGCTGCCCGCCCTGCTGCCGGCCGCCGTCGCGCGCAGCGGCGCCCGGCACCTGGAGGACCGCACCATGGTCGAGGCGGTCGCGGACGACACCCAGCGGCTGCTGGCCCTCAACGAGGTGTACGTCGGACAGCCCGGGCACCAGACGGCGCGGTACCGGCTGGCGGTGACCGGCGCGCCGGACGCTACCCCGGGTCGGAGCGCGGCCGGCCCGGACGCGGTCGGCCTGAGTGCGCCCGGGCGGAGCGGGACCGGGTGGAGTGGATCCGGGCCGAGTGGGGCGTCCGGTCGGGCGCAGGCGGCCCCGGCCGAGCCGCAGGCATCGTCCGGCGTGCTGGTCGGCACCGGTACGGGCGCCACCGGCTGGTGCCGCTCCGCGTGGCTGGAACGCGGTGGCCCGCTGACCCTGCCCGAGGCCGCCGCGCCCGCGCTCGCCTGGTTCGTCCGCGAGGCCTGGCCGTCCCCGGCGACCGGCACCAGCCAGGTGCACGGGGTGCTCGACGCCGGCCGGCAGCTGGTGCTGACCGTCGAGTCGGACCGGCTGGTCGCCTTCGGCGACGGCATCGAGACGGACGCGCTGGAGCTGACCTGGGGCCAGAGCATCCGGCTGGGCGTGGCCGCGACCCGGCTGCGGCTGCTCGGCTGAGCGGCGCCGACCGCGCCGGCCCGCACCGACGGCGTGACCGCGCTACAGCAGGGTCAGGATGCGCGGCCCGTCCTCGGTGATCGCCACGGTGTGCTCGAAGTGCGCGGCACGGCTGCCGTCGGTGGTCCGCAGGGTCCAGCCGTCCTCGTCGGTGAGGTAGTCGTCCCGGCCACCGGCCGTCAGCATCGGTTCGATGGCGAGCACCAGCCCCGGCTTGAGCGGGTACCCCCGGCCCGGGCGGCCCTCGTTCGGGACGTGCGGGTCCTCGTGCATCCGGCGCCCGATGCCGTGTCCGCCGAACCCCTCCGGCAGCCCCCGGCGGGCTCCGCGGGCGACGGTGGCGATCGCGTGCGCGATGTCACCGGTCCGGTTTCCGACCACGGCCGCGGCGATCCCGGCCGCCAGTGCCCGCCGGGTGGTGTCGATCAGCGCGTCGTCCTCCGCGCGCGGCGCCCCGACGGTGAAGCTGACGGCGGCGTCGCCCGCCCAGCCGTCCAGCACGGCCCCGCAGTCGATGCTGACCAGGTCGCCGTCCCGCAGCCGGTACCCGTCCGGAATGCCGTGCACCACGGCGTCGTTGACGGAGGCGCAGATCACCGCCGGGAACGGCACCGGCGCGAACGACGGCCGGTACCCGAGGAACGGCGACACCGCTCCCGCCCCGCGCAGCACGCCGCGCGCCACCTCGTCCAGCTCCAGCAGGCTCACCCCCACGCCGGCCGCGCGCTGCACGGCCTCCAGCGCCTCGGCCACCACCCGCCCGGCCTCCCGCATCGCCGCCAGTGCCGCGTCCGACTTGAGCTCCACCATGACTGTTCCCCCTCGATCCAGGACCAATTCTTATACCGGTATATCTATCACGGTCTGGGCGGGACTAGGATCGGCACATGGTGAGGACTCCGCTGACCCCCTGGGAACGCGAGCGCGGCGAGCGCTTCGGCGCACTGCTCCGCGCGGCCCGCGGCACGCGCAGCATGGTCGAGATCGCGGCGGTGGCGGGCATCTCCTCGGAGACCCTCCGCAAGATCGAGACCGGCCGCGCCCCCACCCCGGCCTTCTTCACGGTCGCCGCGCTCGCCTACGCCCTCGACCTCTCGCTCGACACCCTCGCCGCCGCCTGCGCCCTCCCGGAGGACGGCGAGGCGCTGTCGGCCTGAGGCCCGCCACCCCTCCGCGCTTCGAGCCTCAGCCCGGCGCGGGCCCGGCAGCCGGCTGCCCGCCGCCCTGCCCCTGGTCAGCTTCCGCGGTCGCGGTCGCGTGGACGAAGAGCGACAGGAGCTTGCGGGTCATCCGATGGTCCGGCCCGAACCTGGCGGCGCTCGCCCTCAGCGCACCGAGCGCGATCCGGACCGCCTCGTCGCCGTTCCCGGCCGACAGGTGCATCACCGCCAGGTTGTGGAGGTTGGTGAGCGTGGTGGGGTGATCGGCCCCGGCGGTCCGGGCGCTCGCCTCCGCGGCACGCCGGACCAGCGGAAGGGCCTCCTCGATCCGGCCGAGGTCGCGATAGATCGTGGCGAGGTTGCTCAGAGTGATCGAGACCGTCGGGTGGTCCGGCTCGAAGATCTCCTCACTGATCTCCAACCACTGCCGCAGCACGCGGGCCGCATCCTCGTGGCGTTCCATCTCCCGGTAGGCGATGGCGAGGTTGTTGAGGTTCGTGAGGGTCGTCGGATGGGCGGCCTTCCCGGAGATCCGACGACTGAGGGCGAGCGCCTGCTCGGCCAGCTCCAGGGACTTCTCACTCATTCCCAGCTTCTGGTAGGTCAGGGCCAGGTTGCTGAGGCACACGGACTGGACGAGCAGCCCCTTCTGCCCGGGCATCCGTCGGCTGATCTCCAGGACCTTCTCGGCGAGCGGAAGGGCCTCCTCGCTCCGGCCCAGGCTGCGGTAGGTGGTGGCCAGATTCCCGAGTGCGGCGAGCTGTTCGACGTCGTCCGCGGCCTCGGCGACCGTCAGGGCCCGGCTGATCAGCTGATCGGCCCGGTCGTACCGGCCGAGGTTCCGACAGACGATGGCCAGTGAGTTGAGCGGGTCGACGAGGCGGAGGTGATGCGGCCCGAGGACCGTCTCCGCGGCCTTCAGGGACGCCTCCGCGAAGGGCAGCGCCCGCGCGTCCAACCCGTGCAGGGCCAGGTATCCACCCATCCGGAACGTCAACTCGCGGTGGACGTAGTGGTGTTCCGGGGAGCAGTGCGCCATCAGCGCTTCCGCGTGCGGAACGAGGGCGCGCCAGGCGGGCCAGTCGGCCGGATCGTGGGTTTCCAGACCGGCCTGGGCCCGTTCGAGGAGGGACCCGGCCGTCATCGCCTCCGGCACCAGGTGCACCCGGACGCCGGCGGCCCGCCGGCGCCGCCACGGACGCCACCAACGCCTTCCGGCGGGACGCTCCTGCGGTGCCGCGATCACGACCGGGACCGGCTCCGGGCTGCCGCGCAGCACCGCCTGCAGAAGACGGTGCATCCCGACGGTCGTGTCCGTCAGGTCGACGAGGCTGTAGCCGGCGAGCAGGGCGAGCATCTCGTCGACGTCGGCCGGGTCGTCCATCGCCGGGGTGAGCACGTGCCGGGGTAGGTCGTCCGGCCCGAAGTGGGCGAGCATCCGCAGGAAGAAGCCGGCGTGGGGGTTCCGCTGCTCGATGGCCTCCAGGGTGTGGCGCCAGACGCGGGCGATGGTGCGTGCGGGGTCCCCTCCCTCGGGTGCACTGTCGTACATGCGTGCGGGATCCCGGTTCAGGCGCTCCAGGTACCCGGCGATCGTGCTGCGGGTCTGCACGATGTACGCCCCCGCCTGCTGCAACGCCAGCGGGAGGTCGCCCAGCTCGGCCGCCAGCGATCCGGCGGCGTCGAGCTCCGCCGCGTCCTGCCGGCCGGTGATTCCGGACAGGACCCTGACCGACACCGCCCGGTCGAGGACGTCGAGGTGCAGGGGTTCCGAGGGCGCGTGCGGGCCGAGGTCGCGGCGGGTGGTGACGAGGATCCGCCCGGTCGTCAGTTGGCCGAGGAGCAGACGGAGGCCGTCGACGTCCTCCACGTTGTCGAACACGAGCAGCCATCCGTGGTGGCCCTGCAGCCAGGAGACGGCCCACTGCGCGGCCTGCTCGGCGCCGACCGGCACGGCGGACGCGGGGTTGAGACGGTGGGTCAGGGCCGCGAGTCCGGCCGTGACGTCGGCGGCGGCGATCCACCAGGTGAGGGAGTGCTCCTCCAGATGCGCGTGGGCGTAGCGCAGCGCGAGCGTGCTCTTGCCCACGCCGGCCAGGCCGTACAGGGTCCGGGCGGCCGGACCGCCACCGGGCGGGGCCGGGCCCGCCAGCTCGGCCAGGGCGCCTTCCCTGCCCTCGAACACACGGCTGTCCGGAGCCGGCAGGTTGTGCACGCCCGGCGGCGCGTCGACCAGGTCGGG
This sequence comes from Kitasatospora sp. NPDC058218, assembly GCF_042882445.1. Lineage (NCBI taxonomy): Bacteria > Bacillati > Actinomycetota > Actinomycetes > Kitasatosporales > Streptomycetaceae > Kitasatospora > Kitasatospora sp. NPDC058218. The sequence continues at coordinate 10,782 of NZ_JBHVWC010000084.1, forward strand.
CGGCCGCAGGGCGGAGTCCGGCAGTTCGTAGATCCGCTGGTCGATGCGGGCTCCGTCCCCGGTGCTCACGAGGCCCCGGACGTTCCCCGCCGCGACGGCGCGGTCCCCCTCCGCCCTGTTGTCGTGCAAACCCTCCGTGCCCCCTCGACGACCGGACGGTCCCTGCCCCGGGAACCGGTCGCGTGTCATCGCCGCACCGCCGTGACGCCGGCGGTCGACGCACCCCTCGCCGCCACTTCTCGCGGCCCGCACGACCGGCTCGGTCGCCCGCTCCGCGGCGGCCGGTCGCGCCCAACGATCGTATCGGGGCGGGCCGATGGCAAAAGCGGCCCGGTCGGTCCGGGCCGCCACGAGGTCCGGCCGGTGAGGCGAACAGCCGCCTCCGGGGCGGTGCCGCCCCGGAGGCGGGCGAGCGGCCGACCGGCGGGGCGGTCAGCCGCTCACGGGCGGGGCGGGCCTCAGGCCGTGATGCCGCCGTCGAGGACGAGGTCGGCGCCGACGGTGTAGGCGGCTTCGGGGGAGGCGAGGTGGAGGACCGCGGCGGCGATCTCCTCGACGGCGCCGGCCCGGCCGACGGGGACGTCGCCCCTCATCCGGTCGGCCTTGTCGGCCGCGTTCTCGCCGGGGCGGCTGGACATCGGGGTGTCCACCGGCCCGGGGCTGACGGAGTTGATCCGCACGCCGTCGCCGATGTGGTCGCGGGCCGCGCTGCGGGTGAGGGCGCTGACGGCGGCCTTGCTGACGGCGTAGGCCCCGAGGCCCGCGAGGCGCATGTGGACACCGAGGTTGGACGCGATGTTGACGATGGCGCCACCGCCCTGGGTCCGCATGTGGGCGATCTCGTGCTTCATGGCGAGCCAGGTGCCGGTCAGGTTGGTGTCGACGACCCGCTGCCAGTCCTCCTCCGTGAGGTCCGCTATCGGTGCCACCGCGCCCAGGATGCCGGCGTTGTTGACGGCGATGTCCAGGGCGCCGAGCCGGGCGACGGTCTCCCGGACCAGCCGGGCGGCGTCGGCGCCGTTCGCGATGTCCCCCACGAGGACCACGGCCTTGCCGCCCTCCTCCTCGATCAGCCGGACCGTCTCGGCCAGCGAGCTCTCGGTGCGGCCGGCGACCGCGACACGGGCTCCCTCACGGGCGAACGCGAGGGCGATGGCGCGGCCGATTCCGGTGCCGCCGCCGGTGACCAGGACGGACTTGTCGGCGAAACGCGTGGTCATGCGGAGTACTCCTCGGTGTGGGTGAACGGGGGTCGTACGGTTCGGGGGCGGGCCAGGAAGGCGACCGCGACGGCGGTCAGCGCGAGGCCCGCGGCGGCCGCCGCGAAGGCGACGGCGTAGCCGCCGACGGCGGTCGGACGGGTGGCGGCGAGTGACATCAGGGCGGCGACACCCGCGGTGGGCCCGAGCTCCATCGCGGTGTTCAGGACTCCTGCCGCGAGTCCGGTCCGCTCGGGCCGGACACCGCCGGTGGCGAGGACCGCCGAGCCGGCGAAGGCCGGGCCGGCCCCGGCGGGCAGCAGGAGCAGCCCGGGCAACAGGCCCGTGGCGTAGGAGGTGCCGGGGCCGACGCCGGCCAGCAGCGCCAGGCCTCCGGCGGCCACGGCCAGGCCACCGGCGGTGACGGCGGCCGGACCGTAGCGGGCGGTCAGTGGTCCGGCCAGCCGACCGACGGCGAGCAGCACCGCCGCGTACGGGAGGAAGGCCGCCGAGGTGGCCAACACGCCCCAGCCGCAGAGCTGTTGAAGATAGAGCGGGAGCACCAGGAAGGTCAGCGCGGTGGCCGCGGCGGTCGCCATGACGGCGGCCAGGGCGGTGGCCCGGCGGCGGTCGGCGAGGAAGCCGGGCGGCAGCAGCGGCTCGGCGGTGCGCCGTTCGGCGGCCGCGAAGACCGGCACCAGGGCGGCACCGAGCCCGAGTGGCAGCAGCACCACGGGTTCGCTCCAGGCGTGCTCCCCGGACGCGACCAGGCCGTAACTGACCGCGCAGACCGCGGCGGTGGCGAGCGCGGCGCCGCGCAGGTCGAGCGCCGCGGGCGCGGTCGCGCCGGGATCGGCGGGGGGCAGCCGGCGACCGGAGAGGACGAGCCCCGCCAGCGCCACCAGGACCGGCACGGCGAACAGCCAGCGCCAGGACACCCAGGCGGTGACCGCCCCGGAGAGCAGACTGCCGCCGGTGGCACCGAGCACGGAGAGCCCGCCCCAGGTGGCCATCGCCCGTCCGTAGTCGGCGGATCGGGGAAAGAGCACCCGCACCACCGCGACCGCCGCCGGGGCGGCGAGGGCGGCGCCGACGCCTTGGGCGAAGCGCGTCACGAGCATGATCGGGAAGGTGGGGGCGAGGGCGCCGGCGACCGAGGCGGCGGCCAGCAGGGCGAGGCCCGTGCGCAGCATCCGACGGCCGCCGTGACGGTCGGCGAGCCTGCCGCCGAGCAGCAGCAGGGAGCTGAAGGAGAGTCCGTAGGCGGCGCTGAGCAGCAGGATGCCGGTCGGGCCGAGGCCGAACTCCCTTGCCACCAGGGGCAGTGGGACGGAGAGGATCATGATGGTGAAGATCAGCGTCGCCTGTACGGCACCAAGCAGGGCGAACCCCGGCCGCGGTGACGGCGGCGCCGAGGTCGGCGGAGGCGTCCGCGACGCCGCCTGTGCGGCGCCGCCCTGGTCAGCCACCCCTGAAGGCGTCCGGTCGGACACCCGCGAAGACGTCCGGTTAGGCGTCGAAACCCCCCGTGCCATCGAATCCCCCTCACTATACTTACCGTTCGATCCAGAATGAGGACAGCAAGGCACCGCGACCGCGAGGGTCGGCGCGACCCTCGCTCCAGCAGCCGTCGACCCGGGACCCCTCAGTCCAGCAGCGCGAGCGCCTGCTCGGCGGCGTCGCGCAGCCGGGCCGCACCGTCACCGGCCTTGCCGATCACGCGCATGCCCTGCATCAGCACCAGCAGCATCCGCGCCAGCGCCCGGGGATCGCGCCCCCCGGGCAGCTCCCCCTGCGCCTCGGCGCGGACCAGCGCGGCCGTCAGCACCGTCTCCAGGTGACCGAGGCTGGCCGCCACCCGGCGGGCCGCGTCCGGGTCGTGCGGAGCGAGTTCGACGGCGGTGTTGGTGACGAAGCAGCCGCGCCTGGGACCGTCCGCGCCGTCCTCGCCGGCCTCCCTCGCGAAGCGGCGGACCAGGCCGCGGACGGCCGGCAGCACCGGGCCGGGCTGCGACAGCTCGGCCAGCAGCACCGGATTGTGCTGCTCGCCGTAGCGCTCCAGCGCCCGCAGGTAGAGCTCGCGCTTGCTGCCGAAGGTCGCATAGATACTGGCGCGAGCGATCCCGAGCTCCTCGACCAGCTCCGCCATCGAGGTGGCCTCGTAGCCTCGCCGCCAGAACAGCTCCAGAGCCGCCTGGAGCGCCGTGTCGGGATCGAATTCCTTGGTCCGTGCCATGTCTGAACCCTAGTCATATATAGATCGATCGGTCAAGAAAGATGCGAAGGACTGACACGCCGGGCACCGCATACCGGGCACGCCGGCCCGAAAGCCCCGCCGGCAACGGACCGTTCATCCACGAACAACGGACGGTGAACAAATTCGAACACGGTCGATTTGACAGAGTATTGTCAACCGATTTCAGATAAGGGTACCCTTACCGCCGCCCGTCCCCCCACCCCTCCCCACAAGGAGACGTCCCCATGCCGGCTAGCACTCCCCAACAGGCGGTCGACGCCGCCCGCCCGATCGTCCTGACGGTCTTTCGCGTCGTCATCGGCCTGCTCTTCGCCTGCCACGGCGCCGCTTCGCTCTTCGGCGTACTCGGCGGCGCCAAGGGCGGCGGGTCCGTCCCGGTCGGCCAGTGGCCCGGCTGGTGGGCCGCGCTGATCCAGCTCGTCGGCGGCGTGCTGGTCCTGGCCGGCCTCGGCACCCGGACCGCCGCGCTGCTCTGCTCCGGCTCGATGGCCTACGCGTACTTCACCGTCCACCAGGAGCACGCGCTGCTGCCGCTGCAGAACGGCGGCGAGGCCTCGGTCCTGTTCTGCTGGGCCTTCCTCGCGATCGCGGCGCTCGGCTCCGGCCCGTTCGCGGTGGACCGACTGCTCCCCCGGTGGACCGCCGGCCGGGCCTACGGCTCCGACCGGGCCGAACAGAACGCCCAGCCCGCCCCGGTCCGCTGACCGAAGCCCTGCCCGCCGACCCGCAGGGGCCGGCGGGCAGGGCCGGTCGGCCCGCTCAGCCCTCGGCCAGGTGGCGCTCCACCGAGGCCACCTTGGCGGTGAGCCCGTTCATGACCCCGGCCCGGTCGTCGATCTTGATGACGGTACTGACCCGTCCGCTGTAGGCCTTCACCGCCTCGATCGCCTCCCGGATCACCGGCATCACCTCGTCCCACTCCCCCTCGACGCTGGTGAACATCGCGTCCGTGCGGTTCGGCAGCCCGCTCGCGCGGACCACCCGGACGGCGGCGGCGACCGCCTCCCCCACCTCCTCGCCGACCCCCAGCGGGGTGACCGAAAACGCTGCGATCACGGCTCTGCTGCTCCTCTCGCCCGGTGCTGGTCGCGGCGCCCGGTCCGTCGTGCACCCCGGCGCCGCGACCAGGCTAGCCGCCCGACGGGGCCGAGCCCGGGACGGCCGGCACGGCACTCGTGACGGACCAGCGCTCATGTCGGACCGGCTCTCTCGTCAGACCGGCACTCGCGTCGGACCGGCGCTACGGACGGACCCGCGCTGCCGACGGACCGCCACGGCGAGGTTGCGCGCCGTCCGGGCGGCCGGCCCGGCGCTCCGGACGGCGCGAGAGCCCCGACGCCCCGTCAGGCCACCGTCGGCAGCGGCGGTTCGACCGCCAGCGGCGCCGAGCTGCGGGCGCGGTGCTGGTCGGCCCAGGTATTGAGCGCCACCGTGCAGGCGTGGTCCAGATGGCGCAGCCCCGACCAGTCCAGCTCGACCGGGCGGTCCGCCGGAAGCCGCTCCAGGGCGTCCAGCAGGCGGGGCAGTCGCAGGAAGGTCGCGTTGCCGCTCAACCGGACCCGCAGCGGGCCCCCACCCGGCGCGGGGGCGGTCGCCCCGGTGATCGCCGGGCCGGGCGGCGGGCCGATCACCGGGCCGGGCGGCGGGCCGGCCGGGACCGGCAGCTCCTCCACCGCGATCTGCAGGTGCGAGGTCTGCCAGGCCGACTTGACCACCGCCAGGCCGATCCCGATCAGCACACCCTCGAACAGGTCGGTGGTGATGATCGCCACCGCCGTCACCGCGAGCACCGCCGCCTCGCCCCGGTGCTCGCGGCAGAGCCCGACGATCCGCCGGACCGGGACGAGCTTGGCGCCCGCGTGCACCAGCACGGCGGCCAGCGCCGTGAGCGGAACCAGGCCGAGCACGCCGGGCAGCAGCGCGGTGAAGAGCAGCAGCCAGAGTCCGTGCAGGACGCGGGAGGCCTTCGTCCGGGCGCCGGCCTGGACGTTGGCCGCGCTGCGGACGATCACCGCCGTCATCGGGAGCGCCCCGAGCAACCCGCAGAGCGTGTTGCCGATGCCCTGGGCGGTCAGCTCGCGGTCGTAGTCGGTACGCGGGCCGTGGTGCATCCGGTCCACGGCGGCCGCGCTGAACAGCGTCTCGGCGGAGGCGATCAGGGTGAAGGCGAGGATGGTGCCGAGGCCCGCCGTGCCGGCCAGTGCGCCGAGCGCGTCGCGCTCGGGCAGCCGGACCACGTCGAGCAGGCCGGAGACCCGGATCCGGGCGACCGGCAGGTCGGCGGCGGCCGTCACCGCGGCCGCGAGGCCGACGGCGGCCAGCGGCGCGGGTACGGCACGGGCCACCTTGGCCGGCAGGTGCTTCCAGAAGGCCAGCACCAGCAGGGTGGCGACGCCGAGAGCCACCGCGCTCGGTGCGGCCGCGCCGGTGACGGCGTCGCGCAGCAGCGCGGGCAGACCGGCGATCTTCTTGGGCCCGGTCGCGGGCGCCTTGCGGTCGGCGAGTGCGTAGAGCTGGCCGAAGAGCAGGGTCAGGCCGATGCCGGCCAGCATGCCGTGGACCACGGAGGCGGACATCGCGCGGAACCAGCGCCCCAGGCGCAGGGCGCCCATGGCCAGCTGGAGCAGCCCGGTGGCGAGCACCAGGACACCCAGCGCGCCGACGCCGTACTCCTGGACGGCCTCGTAGACCAGGACGGTCAGCCCGGCGGCCGGCCCGCTGACCTGGAGACTGCTGCCGGGCAGCGCACCGACCACGAGGCCGCCGACGATCCCGGTGACCAGCCCGAGCTCGGCGGGGACGCCGGAGGCGACGGCCACGCCGACACAGAGCGGCAGGGCGACCAGGAAGACCACCAGCGAAGCGGGCAGGTCGAAGCGCCAGGGCACGGCGCGCAGCGCGCCGACCGGATCGCGGCGGCGCGACGCACGGCGCGGGCGGGCCCGGCCCGGCGGGGCGCTCTTGCGGGGACGGCCCGGCGGGCTCTTGGGCCGACGGGGCAGGGCGCTCATCGGGCCACCCCCGGAGTGCGGGAGGGGCGGACGGGAGGACGGCAGGCGGGTCGGCGCATGGGTGCGTTCCTTCCGCGCACCCGCCGACGGGGCGGACGCGCTGCTGGGGGTGTCCGGCCGACCGGACCGGACACGGCTCGGCCGGCCGAGCGGGCGGGCGGAGAGGCGACGGGCGGGCGAGGGGCGCGGCGAAGCGACGGGCGGGCAGGCGGGCGCGGCGGCGGGTGGCTCGCCGCGTCGGTGGACCGGGCGGTACCTCGGTGGGGCACCCGACGGCGTCCGCGGCTCGCACGGCGCGGCGGCGTCGGTACGGCGGCCGCCCGGGCTGGCCGGGTGGCGGCGGTGGGTGTCGGGGCGGAGCGGGTGCGGGTCAGGGGGTTGTTCCTCGATCGGCTGCGTGCGGACCGGGCGGACCGGTCCTGAACGGGACACGACGGCCGGAGCTCCCCCGCTCCCCGGTCGACCCCAAATCCCCCTGCCGCGGCCCGAGTTGAACATGGCAACCATGACGGGTCCGGCGTGCCACCGACGGTACCCAGGGCCTCGGGCGAGGCCAACCTCGCACACCGTCCCTTCACCCGAGCCGCACACCGGGGCCGCTTCCCGCGCCGGATCGGGGCTCCGGCCGGGTACGTACACGCGAATGGCGCACTGGCATGCGAACGAGACCGGTCCGGAAGGCGGCCATTCCGCAGGACGTTCCGCCGGGCGTGCCGCCGGACGTTGCGCCGGGCGCTTTGCACGAAGGGACGACCGCGGAGCCCGTCCGGCACCGACGGACTGGAGGAACGGGCGATGGATCGGCCGCATCTGCCGTGACAGCCTGGCCCGACGGCCGGCCGACCCCTTCCCGCGCCCGCCACCTGCGGTTTCCCACCGCTCGCCACCGCGCAGCCACTTCCACATTCTGTTGAAAGCCCCCTTGACGCCCCGACAGGCGCCGCCTTACTTTGTTTCCGCATACAGAAACCGTTCTTCCGTATGGTGGAATTCTGGAGATGAGCCCTCCGACCCACTGCGGGCCGATGCAGGAGTAACCCGATGCCTCGTATGACAGCCGCACGCGCGGCAGTGGAGATCCTCAAGCTCGAAGGCGTTGAGGTCGCGTTCGGCGTGCCGGGCGCAGCGATCAACCCCTTCTACAAGGCCCTCAAGGAGGGCGGCGGCATCCGCCACACGCTGGCCCGACACGTCGAGGGCGCCTCCCACATGGCGGAGGGCTACACGCGCGCCAAGGCCGGCAACATCGGCGTCTGCATCGGCACCTCCGGCCCGGCCGGCACCGACATGATCACCGGCCTCTACTCGGCGATCGCCGACTCGATCCCGATCCTGTGCATCACCGGCCAGGCCCCGGTCTCCAAGCTCCACAAGGAGGACTTCCAGGCGGTCGACATCTCGTCGATCGCCAAGCCGGTCACCAAGAAGGCCACCACCGTGCTGGAGGCCGCGCAGGTCCCGGGCGTCTTCCAGGAGGCCTTCCACCTGATGCGCTCCGGCCGTCCGGGCCCGGTCCTCATCGACCTCCCGATCGACGTCCAGCTGACCGAGATCGAGTTCGACCCCGAGACCTACCAGCCGCTGCCGGTCTACAAGCCGCAGGCCAGCCGTGCCCAGGCCGAGAAGGCGATCCGGTTCCTGCTGGAGTCGGAGCGTCCGCTGATCGTCGCCGGCGGCGGCATCATCAACGCCGACGCCTCCGACCTGCTGGTCGAGTTCGCCGAGCTGACCGGCGTCCCGGTCATCTCCACCCTGATGGGCTGGGGCACCATCCCCGACGACCACGCGCTGAGCGCGGGCATGGTCGGCGTCCAGACCTCGCACCGCTACGGGAACGCGACCTTCCTGGAGTCGGACTTCGTCCTCGGCATCGGCAACCGCTGGGCCAACCGCCACACCGGGTACAACCTGGAGGCGTACACCAAGGGCCGCAAGTTCGTCCACGTCGACATCGAGCCCACCCAGATCGGCAAGATCTTCGCCCCGGACTTCGGCATCGCCTCCGACGCCAAGGCCGCGCTGGAGCTCTTCATCGAGGTCGCCGAGGAGCTCAAGGCCGAGGGCCGGCTGCCCGACTTCACCGCCTGGGCCGCCTCCGCCCAGGAGCGCAAGGCCACCCTGCTGCGCCGCACGCACTTCGACAACATCCCGATGAAGCCGCAGCGCGTCTACGAGGAGATGAACAAGGCCTTCGGCCCGGAGACCCGCTACGTCACCACGATCGGCCTCTCGCAGATCGCCGGCGCACAGATGCTGCACGTCTACAAGCCGCGCCACTGGATCAACTGCGGCCAGGCCGGCCCGCTCGGCTGGACCATCCCGGCCGCGATCGGTGCCGCCGTCGCCGACCCGCAGACCCCGATCGTCGCGCTGTCCGGCGACTACGACTTCCAGTTCATGATCGAGGAGCTGGCGGTCGCCGCCCAGCACAAGGTCCCCTACGTCCACGTCCTCGTGAACAACGCGTACCTGGGCCTGATCCGCCAGGCTCAGATCGGGCTGGACATCAACTTCCAGGTCAACCTGGAGTTCGAGAACATCAACACCCCGGAGCTCGGCGTCTACGGCGTCGACCACGTCAAGGTCGCCGAGGGCCTGGGCGTCAAGGCCATCCGCGTCACCGACCCGAACGAGCTGGGCGCCGCCTTCGAGGAGGCCAAGAAGCTCGCCGCCGAGCACAGCGTCCCGGTCGTGGTCGAGGCCATCCTGGAGCGCATCACCAACATCTCGATGAGCAAGACCGTCGACATGAGCGACGTGACCGAGTTCGAGGAGCTCGCCACGCTGCCGGAGCACGCCCCCACGGCGATCAAGCCGCTGGCACTCTGAGTCGCGGTGGTCCGGCACCCCCACCGGCGCCGGACCACCTTCGCCCGCCGCGAGCCCCCGGACGACCGCGCTCGGGGTGACTGCGCCCGGGCGGCTGCGCTCCGGTCGCGTCCGCGGCTCGCGACCGGAGCGCGCGCGTCCGTCCGGAGCGACCGCGTTCGACACCACGGCCGTGCGGGTACGTACCAGTGGCCCGCCCGCGCGCCGCAGCACGCGGGCCTCCGTACCCCGGGAGGCCACTCCGTGCCCTTCACCATGAGCATCGCCGAGCGCGAGGCCTTTCTGGCCGGCCCGCACGTCGGCGTCCTGGCCGTCCGCGACGACGACCAGTCGGCCGGGAGCCTGCTGGCCGTCCCGATCTGGTACTCCTACCGGCCCGGCGGCATCCTCACCGTCCTCACCGGCCGCGACTCCGCCAAGGCCCACCGGATCCGCGCCGCCGGCCGCTTCGCGCTCTGCGCCCAGCAGGAGGAACCGCCCTGCCGGTACGTGAGCGTGGAGGGCCCGGTGGTGGCGATCGAGGACGGGATCGACCCCGCCGAACGAGCCGCGATGGCCCACCGCTACATGCCGCCGGACACCGCCCGCGCCTACCTCGCCGCCACCACCGAACAGCTGACCGCCGACATCGCCATCCGGATGCGCCCCGAACGCTGGCGCAGCGCCGACTTCGCCGCCGTCGCCGCCCGCTTCGACGGCCGGTCCACCCGAACGGGGACGGAACACCCGGAGCCCGGTCGTGGTTGACCCCGGCGGGGCGACTACCGTTCCGTGACGAGTCCTGTCCCGACACCCGACCATCCGAAGGGGACTTCCGTGAGCCTGTACGACATCCCGCTGCGCACCCTGTCCGGCGAGGCCACCTCGCTGGGCGACTACAAGGGCAAGGCGCTGCTGATCGTCAACGTCGCCTCCAAGTGCGGCCTGACGCCCCAGTACGCCGGCCTGGAGCGGCTCCAGGAGCGCTACGCCGCGCGCGGCTTCACCGTGCTGGGCTTCCCGTCGAACCAGTTCGCCGGGCAGGAGCCGGGCAGCGCCGAGGAGATCCAGACGTTCTGCTCCACCACCTACGGCGTCTCCTTCCCGCTGTTCGAGAAGACCGACGTCAACGGCGACGACCAGCACCCGCTCTACGCGCAGCTGACCCGGACCGCCGACGCCGAGGGCCAGGCCGGGGACGTGTCCTGGAACTTCGAGAAGTTCCTCGTCTCGCCCGACGGCACCGTCGCCGCCCGGATCCGCCCCCGCACCGAGCCCGAGTCGGCCGAGGTCATCGCCGCGATCGAGGCCGTCCTGCCGGCCTGACCCACGCCACCGCTCCACGCGGGCCCGGGGCACCCGCCCCGGGCCCGCGCGCGTTGCGGACGCCGGAGGGGGGTGCCGGGGGCGGCACACCGGGAGTGGGCGGAGCCGGCAGAACGGACGGCAGCGGCCATGTCCCTCTGGCGGCAGGCCCGTTGGTGCCTCCCGGGCCCTGGGGGAAGGCCGTCAGAGCCGGACGACGACCAGGGCCGTGTCGTCGGTGGCGCCGCCCAGCGGCAGCAGGTCGTGCAGGAGGGCGTCGGCCAGAGGTTCGGGGGCGGTGCCGCGGTGGTGGGCGAGGGAGTCGGCGAGGCGGGCGAGGCCGGTGTCGATGTCCTCACGGCGGCGTTCGACCAGCCCGTCGGTGTAGAGCACGAGCGTGTCGCCCTCTCCGAACGCGACGGCTGCCTCCGGACGGGGGACGGGTTCGGGGCGGGCACCGAGCGGCGGGTCGGTGGCCCGGTCCAGGAACTCGACGGTGCCGTCGGTGTGCAGCAGGGCGGGCGGGGGGTGGCCCGCACAGCTGTAGGCGATCGTGTGCGTGTCCCAGTCGATGTGGGTCTCCACCGCCGTGGCGCTCTCGGCGCCGTCGACCGAGCGCGCGTACAGGCCGAGGGCCTCCAATGCCTGGGCGGGCCCCTGGGCCACCAGTGAGGCCGCGCTCAACGCGCTGCGGAGCAGGCCCATCACGCCGGCGGCCCGGAGGCCGTGGCCGACGACGTCGCCGACGGCCACCCCGATGCGGTCGCCGGGCAGGTTGACCAGGTCGTACCAGTCGCCGCACACGTTCAGCGCGCCCACGGCGGGCCGGTAACGCACGGCGGCCGGATGGTGGCCCACCGGTCGCGGGGCGGGCAGCATCGCCTCCTGCAGCGCGAGAGCCACTTCGCGCTCCCTGGCGTGGGCCTGGCGCAGCCGCTCGTTGACGTCCTGCAGCTCGCGGGCCCGCGTGTAGAGCTCCGCCTCCAGTATCCGGGCCCGGCCGCCGCCCGGGCCGCCGCGGGCCGTGATGAGCTCGGTCACCTCCTCCACCCGGTGCACGAGCAGGACCACCCGGCCGTCGGGCCCGAGCACCGGAGCGTTCACCGGACTCCAGTACCGCTCCGTCCAGTTGCCCGGCCGCTCCGGGGACTCGACGTCGTAGCGCTGCAGCGCCATGGCGTCGCGCTCCCCGGTGTCCAGCACCCGCATCAGCGACGCGCGCAGGTTGCGCGCACCGGTCGCCGTGGAGTCGTTCGGGTTGTCCGGGAAGGCGTCGAAGAGGTACCGGCCGATCAACGCGGCACGCGGACGCCCCGACGCGCGCACGTACTCCTCGTTCACCTCCGCGTACACCAGCTCGGGGGTCAGCAGCGCCACCATGCCGGGAAACGCCTGGAACACGGCCGCATAGTCGATGTCCGCGCCGTTCATGCTCAGCCCGCCTCATCGTGCGCCGCACTCTTCCGGTTCAACGATAGGAGCAGGACGGGGAGGCCGCCCGGGACCCGGCCCCGACGGGGCGCCTCACTCGCGTGACCACTCGGTCTCGGCCTGGGGCTCACCGACGGCCTCGGCGCCCTCCCAGAGGCGGATCCGGACCGCCCGGGGGCCGGGGGCGGGCGAGGAGAGCGTGCGCACGAACACGTCCCGGAGGTGGTTGGCCGCCTGCTGGGGCGGCCCGTCGTACGCCACGGGATTCTGCGCGGGAGCGCCGTCCCGCCGGAGCCAGTGGCCGTCGTCGTCCTGGGTCTCCAGTACCCATCGGTAGTGCCGCATGCTGGCCTCCTGTGCCGACGATCCCGCCCGGAACACGACCGTACGAGCCGGACGGGCCGACGGCGACCGATGGACGTCCGCCCGTCAGTACTCGGAGCCGCCTCGCAGGTACGTACCCACGACCTGAAGCCACGCCGAGGGGCTGAAGTACGCCTCGACCGCGTGCGGGGTGTCCTCGAAGACGCGCAGGACCCGCAGTGCACCGCTGGGGTGCAGGTCGTACTCGTAGGTGTAGCCGTCGGCGGTGTCCTGGAACTGCATGTCCAACGGCCCCTTCGACGGTTCCTCCGGCGACCTGGCCTCGGCCGAGAGTTTCACGTAGACGGACATGTCTCCGCCTCGCCTTCCTGTCTGCCCGAGGGGCCCGCCCCCGGGCGGCGGTCTCCTCAGGGCGCTGCGACCGGAGGCGCGGAGCCGGTGGTGCGGGGCCGATGGCGCCGGCCGACGAGGATCTGCTGCGCCGGGTCCGGTCACGGCGGCTCGGGCCGCCCCGGTAACCCCACGCTACTCCGCCCCCGCCGGGGCCGATCCGGCACCGCAGGACACCCGGCGGGCACCGAGGATCCCGAGAGCTCAGGGGCAGTGGTAGGCGAACGAGGCTGTCGCGGTCCGGGAGGCCGGGGAGAGGATCTCCAGGGTCGCGGTGGCCTGGAGCGAGCCCTGGCCCTCGAAGCTCCAGCGGAGCACCAGGTCGGTGCGGTGTGCGCCGGAGCCGATCTCCTGGGTGATCTCGCCCGAGGTGGTGCCGTCGCTGCGCAGCCAGCGGTAGCGGAGGGTGCCGGCGCCACCGTTGGTCTCCACCGCGGCCGTGATCACCGCCGTGCCGCCGCAGCCGGGGCCAGCAGGGTCGGTGGTCACGCCGACGCCGGTGACCGCCAGGGCCGGCGTGGTGAAGCGCCAGAACAGGAAGGCCAGGACGCCCAGCACCACCGCCACCGGGAGCAGCCATCGCCGGACCCGACGCGGGCGGGGCGGCCGCGGTGCCTCCGGCACGGCGGTGCCGTGCCAGACCGCGGCGGCCTGCGGCGGAACGCCGGGCCCGAATCGCCGCAACTCGCCCGGGGCGAGCGGCTGTTCGCGCGGGGCCGGCGGCTGTTCGCCCGGCGGCGGCTCGACGGGTGTGGTGGTCTCCCCCGGCTCCGGTGCGCCGCCCCAGACCTTGGGGTCCAGGAACGTCGCGCTCGCGGCCTCGGCGTCGTCGAGGCGGACCGTGCCGTCGAGCCGGACGGTCTCATCGAGCCGGACGGTGGCCTCGGTGTCGGACCCGAGTCGCACCGTCCGGTCGGCGCTGTCCGGACCGGAGGCGAGCCGAACGGTCCGGTCTGCGGCCGCGCCCGGTGCCGGGGCGGAGTCGGGGCGGGGCGTGGACATGGCTGCTCCAGGAGACGCGACGGGGAGGGGTCGTTGGGGACCGGGGACCGGTACGGGGTCAGCGGGGCGGGTCGCAGAGATAGGCGGCCATCGTGGCCGACGTCCTGCCCGGCTTCGCCGCCGCCGGCGTGGTGCCGACGCTCACACCCCAGGTCGGGAAGGTGTCGGTCGAGCCGAAGTCGTGCGGCCGGGTGACGGTGGCGCGGCCGTCGCGGACCACCACCGTGTCGGTCGCGACGGTGATCGTCCCTCGGCCCGAGGTGTGGAACCAGTTCAGCGTCAGGGTGCCGGTACCGGCGCCCTGGGCGACCACGGTGACGGTCGCGGTCAGGCTCCACCGGCCGCTGCAGGTCAGCGAGTCCAGGTTCACCGTGGTGACGGCGACGGTCGCCGGGGCGGCGGTCGCCGTCGGGGTCGCGGTGGCGGTCCCGGTCGGTGCGGGGGCGGTCGAGGTGGGCGGGGCCGACGGGGGCGCGGCCGACGGTGCCGCACCCCCGGGCGGGGCGGACGGCGGGCCGGAGGTGGGGGCGCCCGTCGCGGGCGAGGTCCCCTTGGTGGTGGGCGTCTTGCCGGTCGGCGTGGCCGTGGGCGACGTGCTCGGGCTGCCGGGGGTCGCCGACGGCGAGAGCGACGGGTCGGACGGCACGACGCCCGGAAGGTCCGTGGCACTGCTCGCGGCAGGCGCGGGACCTCCCGTCGGGTCGGGCACGCCGAGCGTGGTGGTGGCCTCCGGGGAGGCGCCGCCGACCACCGTACGGGCACCGCCGTCGGCGGCCCCCGCCATCGCCATGCCGGCCAGCGTGGCCAGGGTCAGGGTGCCGGCCACGACCCCGGCGAGCGCCTTGCCGCGGCTGCCGAGGCGCGCCCCGCGACGGGCCGGCGCGGCCCGGACCAGCGTCTCCCGGACGGCGGCGGCCGGAGCGGCGCCGCCCGCCAGGACGGTGTGGGCCAGTGAGGTGCCGCCGGCCGCACCGGCGGCGCCGGGCAGCAGCAGCGCGAGCAGCGCCACCAGCGCCGTGAGGTCGAGGCGGCCCCGCTCCTCCCACTGCGGCCCGTACCCGGCCGCCGCGACGGCCTCCAGCTCCTCGACCAGATCCGCCGCGCTCCCGGGCCGGGCCTGCGGGTCCTTGGCCAGGCCCGCGAGGATCAGCGGCCTGACCGGGTCGGGCGCCAGCTCGGCCGGGATCGGGGCCTCGGTGTGCTGGACGGCGAGCTCGGCGATCGTGGCGCCCTCGTACGGGCGGGTACCGGTGAGGCATTCGAAGAAGGTGACGGTGGCGGCGTAGACGTCACCGGCCGGGGAGGCCGGCCGGCCCGCCCACTGCTCGGGCGGCATGTAGGCGGGGGTACCGGACACGTCGCGGTCGTCGCCGCTCGGGACGGCGATGCCGAAGTCGACGAGCTTGGAGGTGCCGCGGACGTCGACCAGCACGTTGGCGGGTTTGTAGTCGCGGTGGACCACACCCGCCTCGTGGGCGGCCGCCAGGCCCAGCAGCGAGCCCTTCAGGACGACCAGCGCGGCCTCCGGGGTGGTGGCGCCCTCCGCCCGGAGCAGGTCGCGCAGCGCGATGCCGTTCACCAGCTCCATCACGATGGCCGCGCCCCGCTCGCCCTCCACGTACTCGTAGAGCCGGGTGACGTGCGGGGAGTCGATGGCCGCGAGGACCTGGGCCTCCTCCCGCAGGGCGGGGGTGCCGACGGAGCTGTGCAGGTACTTGATCGCGACGGGGTGGCCGGTCGCGCGGTGGCGGGCGAGCACGACCCGGCCGCTCGCGCCGGAGCCGAGCTCCCGCTCGTGGAGGTAGTCGGGGATCTCCCAGGGCCGCTCGTCCTCGACCGCCGGAGCCCGGTCCTCGGGAGCCCGGTCCTGCGGAGCTTCGGGCTCCGGAACCCCGGTCTCGGGGGCCCCGCTCGCGGGAGCCCCGCCGGTGGGAGCCCCGCCGGTGGGAGCGCCGCCGCTCCCGGTCCGTCTGCCGTCCTGCTGCTTCCCGTTGTCCATCGCGTCGCACTCTCCCCGTGACTGCCTGCTCGGCCCTGCGGCGTCGCACCCTACGACACCGTGGCTACCGCCTGGGACGCGGCCCGTGAACAGCGGGTTCCGAGGTCGTGGAGCCGTCAGGTCACGATTCGGGTGATTCGCACACCGTGCCAACCGTTCCCCCGTGCCGACCCGCACCCGGCCCCGGTCACGGCTCCAGCAGCAGCCGGGTGCCCGGCGGCAGCTCGCCCGCCCGGGCCGCGTCGCGCAGGTGGCGCAGCAGGGTCTCGCGCAGCGCGGCCGCCGCCCGGGTGAGCGGCACCTCGTGCCCGTGCGCGACGGCGATCGTCCGCCCCAGGCCCGGCCCGGCGAACGGGGTGACGGCCAGCCCCGAGCGGGCCGCCACCATGCCGGGCACCACGGCCGGGCCGAGCCCGGCCCGGACGAAGCCCAGCACCGCGTCCATCTCCCCGCCCTCCACCGCGAACTCCGGCTCGAAGCCGGCCTCCCGGCAGGCCGCCAGCGTCGCCTCCCGCACGTCGTAGCCCTCCCGGAACATCACCAGCGGCCGGCCGCGCAGCTCCGCCACCCGGACCCGGCGGCGCCGTCCGGCGGTGTCGGCCCGGGCCACCAGCACCAGTTCCTCGTGCAGCAGCTCGGTGACGGCGAGCGCCGGCGCCGCCTCCCCGCTCGGCGGGGTGATGATCAGCGCGACGTCCAGCTCCCCCTCCGCCAGCGTCCGGACCAGGTCGCGCGAGCCGCCCTCGCGGACCACCAGCGCCACCCCCGGGTAGCGGTCCCGGAAGACCCGCAGGACGTCCGGGACCAGGCTGGTGCACAGGCTCGGCGGTGCTCCCAGCCGGACCCGACCGCGGCGCAGCTGCACCGTCTCCTGGACGGCCAGCCGGGCGCTCTCGGTGTCCGCGAGGATGCGCCGGGCCAGCGGCAGCAGGGCGTCCCCGGCGTCGGTGAGGGCGATGTTGCCCCGGGTGCGGTGGAACAGCTCCGCACCCAACTCCCGCTCCAGGGAACGGATCTGCTGGGAGAGGGAGGGCTGCGCCACATGCGCCGCCTCGGCCGCGCGGGTGAAGTGGCGGGTCTCGGCGACGGCGAGGAAGTAGCGGAGTTGCTGCAGCTGCACCCGGCCAGGATAGGCGCGCGCCCGCGCACCCCCAGCGCACCCACCATAGGCCCTGGCTATCGTGGCGAGCCGCAGCATGTCTTGGACGTACCGTCGGGCGCGTCCCTACCGTTGTCGCCATGACAACCGCGACTCGGACGGCCCGGCATCCGTCCACCCTGGCGACCCTGTGGCGGTCGACCGTCGGCAAGAAGGCGGTCATGGCCGTCAGCGGACTGGTCATGCTGCTCTACCTGGTCGCGCACATGCTGGGCAACCTCAAGGTCTTCTTCGGCCCGGACGACCTCAACGGCTACGCGCACTGGCTGCGCACCCTCGGTCAGCCGGTGCTGCACTACGAGTGGTTCCTGTGGATCGCCCGGGTCGGCCTGCTGGCGGCCGTCGGGCTGCACGGCGTGGCCGCGTACCAGCTCAGCCGGCGTGACCTCGCGGCCCGGCCCAGCAAGTACGTGCACCAGCGGCGGCGGAGCAGCTACGCGACCCGGACGATGCGCTGGGGCGGGGTGATCCTGGCACTGTTCATCGTCTGGCACATCCTGGACCTCACCACGCTCACCGTGAACCCGGCCGCCGAGCACGGCCACCCGTACCAGAACATCGTGGCCTCCTTCTCGAACTGGTACAGCTGCGTGATCTACATCGTCGCGATGCTGGCCGTCGGCCTGCACATCCGGCACGGCTTCTGGAGCGCCGCACAGACCCTCGGTGCCAACAACGCCCGCCGGGACCGCGCGTTGAAGCTGACCGCCAACGGTCTGGCGCTGGTGCTGACCGTCGGCTTCCTGTCCGTCCCCGTGGCCGTGATGACCGGAGTGGTGAGTTGACCCCCTACAGCGAGTACACCGTGGGCGACCCGGTCGCCGACACCAGGGCTCCCGCCGGGCCGATCGAACAGCGCTGGGACCAACGGCGGTTCGACGCCAAGCTGGTCAACCCGGCCAACCGGCGCAAGCACACCGTGATCGTGGTCGGCACCGGCCTGGCCGGCGGCGCGGCCGGCGCCACACTGGCCGAACAGGGCTACCACGTCGTCCAGTTCTGCTTCCAGGACTCCCCCCGGCGGGCCCACTCGATCGCCGCCCAGGGCGGCATCAACGCCGCCAAGAACTACCGCAACGACGGCGACTCCGTCCGCCGGCTCTTCTACGACACCGTCAAGGGCGGCGACTTCCGGGCCCGCGAGTCCAACGTCCACCGGCTGGCCCAGGTGTCGGTGGAGATCATCGACCAGTGCGTGGCCCAGGGCGTCCCCTTCGCCCGCGAGTACGGCGGCCTGCTGGACACCCGCTCCTTCGGCGGCGTCCAGGTCTCCCGCACCTTCTACGCCCGCGGCCAGACCGGCCAGCAGCTGCTGCTCGGCGCGTACCAGGCGCTGTCGCGCCAGATCGCCGCCGGCAACGTGGAGATGCACGCGCGCACCGAGATGCTGGACCTGCTGGTGATCGACGGGCGGGCGCGCGGCATCGTCTCGCGCGACCTGGTGACCGGCGCGATCACCACCCACACCGCCGACGCGGTGGTGCTCGCCAGCGGCGGCTACGGCAACGTCTTCTACCTCTCCACCAACGCCAAGAACTCCAACGCCACGGCGGTCTGGCGCGCGCACCGGCGCGGCGCCTGGTTCGCCAACCCCTGCTTCACCCAGATCCACCCGACGTGCATCCCGCGCTCCGGCGAGCACCAGTCCAAGCTGACCCTGATGAGCGAGTCACTGCGCAACGACGGCCGGATCTGGGTGCCGAAGGCCGAGGGCGACACCCGGCCGCCGGGCGAGATCCCCGAGGCCGAGCGGGACTACTACCTGGAGCGGATCTACCCCTCCTTCGGCAACCTGGTGCCGCGCGACATCGCCTCCCGGGCCGCCAAGAACGTCTGTGACGAGGGCCGCGGCGTCGGTCCCGGCGGCCAGGGCGTCTACCTGGACTTCGCCGACGCCATCCGGCGGCTCGGCCGCGACGCGGTGGCCGCCAAGTACGGCAACCTCTTCGAGATGTACGAGCGGATCACCGCCGAGGACCCGTACCGGGTGCCGATGCGGATCTACCCGGCGATCCACTACACGATGGGCGGGCTCTGGGTCGACTACGACCTGCAGACCACCGTCCCCGGCCTGTTCGCGATCGGCGAGGCCAACTTCTCCGACCACGGCGCCAACCGGCTCGGCGCCAGCGCCCTGATGCAGGGCCTCGCCGACGGCTACTTCGTCCTCCCGCCGACCCTCAACGACTACCTGGCCCGCAACCCGCTGCCCGCCGTCCCGGCCGACCACGCCGAGATCGCCTCGGTCGAGGCCGAGGTGACGGACCGGCTGAACCTGATCCTGGCGGTCGGCGGCGACCGGACGCCGGACTCCTTCCACCGCGAACTCGGCGAACTCCTGTGGGACGAGTGCGGGATGGCCCGCGACGAGGCCGGCCTGCGCCGCGCCCTCGCCCGGATCCCGCAGCTGCGCGAGGAGTTCTGGCGCCGGATCCGGGTGCCCGGCACCGGGGAGGAGCTCAACCAGTCGCTGGAGAAGGCCAACCGGCTGGTCGACTACTTCGAACTGGCCGAGCTCATGTGCCTGGACGCCCTGCACCGCGCCGAGTCCTGCGGCGGCCACTTCCGGACCGAGAGCCAGACCGAGGACGGCGAGGCGGCCCGGCGCGACGACGCCTTCTCCTACGCCGCCGCCTGGGAGTTCACCGACACCGGCAGCGCCCCCGTCCTCCACCGCGAGCACCTCGACTTCGAGCACGTCCACCCCACCCAGCGGAGCTACGCGTGAACCTCACCCTTCGGATCTGGCGCCAGGCGGGCCCGGACACCCCCGGCTCGATGACCACCTACCAGGTCACCGGGATCAGCCCGGACATGTCCTTCCTGGAGATGCTCGACACCCTCAACGAGGAGCTGATCACCCGCGGCGACACGCCGGTGGCCTTCGACCACGACTGCCGCGAGGGCATCTGCGGCGCCTGCGGCATGGTCATCAACGGCCAGGCCCACGGCCCCGAGCGGACCACCACCTGCCAGCTGCACATGCGGCACTTCGCCGACGGCGACACGATCGACATCGAGCCCTGGCGGGCCGCCGCCTTCCCGGTCGTCAAGGACCTGGTGGTGGACCGCTCCGCCTTCGACCGCATCATCGGCTCCGGCGGCTACATCACCGCCCCCACCGGCAGCGCCCCCGACGCGCACGCCACGCCGGTGCCCAAGGAGACCGCCGACACGGCCTTCGAACACGCCGAGTGCATCGGCTGCGGGGCCTGCGTCGCCGCCTGCCCCAACGGTTCGGCGATGCTCTTCACCTCCGCCAAGGTCGTCCACCTCAACGTGCTCCCCCAGGGCGCGCCCGAGCGCAAGTCCCGGGTGCGCGACATGGTCGCCACGATGGACGCCGAGGGCTTCGGCGGCTGCACCAACACCGGCGAGTGCGCCACCGCCTGTCCCAAGGGCATCCCGCTGCCCAGCATCGCGGCGATGAACCGGGAGTTCCTCCGCAGCGCGGCGGGCTGAGCACGCCCGACCACCGGGCCGCGCTGCCACCGGGCCACCGGATCAGCGGGCCTCCAGGCCGGCGGGCCCCTCCGGGCGGGAGGGGCCCGCCCTGCCCGGCCGGTCGCCCGGCGACCCGCCGGACGGTATGGCGAGGTCCACGGTCTGGTAGAGGTGGTCCGCGTCCTGGGACCACCTACGCAGGGCGTCACGGTCGATGAGCCCGATGCCGTGCCTGGCTCCCCACTGGACCGCGTCCCGGGTGAAGGAACCGTTGGTCACGACCAGGGACTCCTCGGCTCCGTAGACCGCCTCGGAGGTGCCCTTGATCTGGTAGAGCACCCGGGCCGAGACCTTCGCACCCACCGTGGTGTGCTTGCACTGGACCGCGATCGCGCCTCCGCCGGCGGTGCGGGCCAGGACGTCGACGGCCTGGTCCCCCTTGCCGCCGATCACCTCGGCCCGCAGGCCGTCGCGTGCCATCAGGCGGCGGACCAGCGCCTCGAAGTCGGCGGGCGACACCGTGTCGATCTCGGCCATCGACGGGCCGTAGGCCGACCTCCGCTCCTCGCGGCTCAGCTCCAGGCCGGCGATCCAGGCCGCCTTCCGGTCCGCCTCGTGCCGGAGCTGACGCCGCCGCAGCTCCCGGTTCTCCTCGACGAGCCTGCTGACCTCCTCCTGGTGGCTCCGCAGCCTGCGCCGGTACGCGGCGTTCGCCATGACCTCGACCGGCAGGGCGATCAGCAGGCCCACCGTCAGCGCGGCCGAGACGTCCTGGATCCTCATGAACCCGCTACCGGGCTCCGCCGAGGCCGGAGGGAGCCCGTGGGAGAGGTTGTTGAGGACCGGCACCGCGAGCGTGCCCAGGACGATCAGGGCGAGCTTCCACCCGCTCACCCTCCGGTAGGGAAACTCCGGCCTCTGCCGCATGTGCCGCCCCCGCTCGTTCGACGTTCCGACCGCTTCCGGCGAGCATGCCGCACGGCACTGACAGTCCGGCCGCCCGCCGACCCCGGCGCCTCGGCGCGCGGTGCCCGGCGCCCCCTGGCCGGCCCCGTCCGAACATCCATCGGGGCAGTGCCGGGAAGGGCGGGGCGCACGGGCCGGCATGTGCGCCCCGCGCGGGTGGTGGTTCCTCAGGACCAGTGCTGTACCCGGGGAATTCGCGCTACGGTGGTCCCCGCGCCAAGGAGGGTCATATGCCCGAGGTTCAGTCCTGCGCCGGGTGCGCCGGGTCCGGGGGGACGGAGAAGACCGAGGCGACGGTCGAACTGGACGAGGAAGGGAGCATGGTGGCGAAGCTCAACACCTTCTGGTCGCCGTGCGGTCGGTGCCACGGATCCGGGACGGTGATCGTCGGATGAGGTTGGTCTTCGAGTGCGTCGAGTGCGGCGGCCACTACCTGCCGCCGGAGAGCCTGGTGTACCCGGACGGGCCCGCCTCGGCGATCTGGTGCACGGGCTGCCAGACGGCGAAGCGGGCGGCGGGCGTCCGCGAGGACCCGCTGCTGGCGCGGGTCGCGCTGGCCGCCGCCCGGGCCGCACTGGTCCATCGCGCCGCCGACGACGCCGGGCCCGCACGGGCCGACGTCCGGCCGTCCCGGCCGCCGCTGTCGCGCCGGGCGCGGTCCGGGCCGGGCGGGGTGCGCAGCAAGCTGGGCTGAGCCGGGCCACCGGCCGGCGCCTTCCCTCCTCCGCTGCCAGCCGACAGCCACCCGCTACCCGCTACCCGCCGGTCAGAACAGCGCCTCCTGGGTGTCCGGCTCCTCCGGGCGCACCCGGGGACTCACGCTCAGGCCCGACGCCGGCCGGCCGGCCGCCGGAGCGAGCGTCCAGCCGGTGAGCCGGCGGGTGTCGAGCAGCAGCGGTTCGGCGCCGTCGGGCTGGTCGAGCAGCAGGTACCGCCCGATCGGCGGGCGCAGCCGCCCGGCGACCACCGCTCCGGGGGCGAGGGCGTCGATCTGCCCGTAGGCCGCGGGCGCGCCGTCGGCCAGCCCGAAGACCTCCACCTGGTCGACGACCGGGTGGTCGGGAAGCAGCTCCACCGCGTGCCCGTCCAGCAGCCGGTGGGCCCGGGCGCGGGCCTCGTCGAGGAGCACGCGGCGCCCGTCGGCGTCGCCGTGGCGCCACCAGTGCGCCGTCTTCGCCCGCCCGGTGAACCGCTCGCGGGCCATCCCCGAGGCGGCGACGGTGAGCTCGGCCCGGCGGACGGCGGGCAGGGCCCCGCGGGCGGCGAACGTCCAGGCGAGCGCGCCCTGTTCGAGCAGCCGGGCGGTGCCGCGCTGCTCGGCGGTCAGGCCGACCTTCAGCAGCCCGTCGCCGAACCAGGCGAGGTAGAGCCGGTAGGTGCGGCCGTCGTCGAGGATCTGGTCCCGGGCGAGCGCCAGCCCGCGGTCGACGCTCTGGCAGGCGGCGCACTGGACCGCTCCGCCGTCCGGCTCGATGACGGCGTGGTGCGGGCACGGCGTGCGCTCGCTCGCCCCCACGAGCCAGGCACCGGTGCAGCGGCGCGGCCCGCCGAGCAGCCAGCCGATCCGCGTACCCGGCGCCACCACCCGCTCGTGCACCCGGCGGCCCTGGACGGCGCCGAGCACCGGCTGCCCGTCGCGCCAGTGCAGCCCGGTGGAGATCCACCCGCCGCCCGCCTGCTGCGGTACCTGCACGCCCACCCTCCCGTCACCCGTCCGTCCCTGCGTCCGAACCAGCGAGGCTACCCGCTCCCTCCGACAGTGTGTCCCTGACCTGCGCCGACGGGCAGGACCGGACGGGCCGCGGGCGGACCCGCCCCGGGCTCCCGAAGCGGTGATCACCCGTACGCGTGGCATCCGGCCGGGCCCCGCCGTCGTTGCTCCGGGCATGAGCCATACGAACCCGCCCCGTGTCCTGCACGTCGTGTCCGCTCCCCCCGAAGGAACGCCCCGGGCCGTGGAACTGACGCAGTCGTGGGACAGCAGCGCCGCCGAACGGGCGGCCGACGCCCTGGACGCGCTGCGCACCGTCGAGGTTCCCGTGGGCGCCGTGCGGGCCGCTCTGCTGATCCTGGCCGACCTCGTCCGCCGGCCCGGCGAGAGCGAGGAGATGCGGGCCGCGGCGCGCGACGTGTGCGCCGTCCTGGCCGGGCTGACCGACGCCCTGACGGCCTGAGGGGGGCACCCCGCGGGCGCGCTTCCCGCCGTACCCCCGGGGGTGTCGAGGGACGGCCGGGCGACGGGGTACGGTCACGCCATGATCGACAGCGCCCACGGGCCGAACCCCGTTCCCGACCCCGCACCCGGCCCGGTCACCGCCGACGACCTCGCGCTCACCCTACGACTCGCCGCCGCCACCCTGCGCGGCGCGCCCGCCGACGCCGACTGGTCCCGCCCGGCCGGGACGCTCACCTGGGACTGCTGGGCCACCGTCGAGCACCTGGCCGACGACCTGCTCGCCTACGCGGCCCAGCTCGGCCCGCAGACCCCGCCGCGGGACCGCTACGTGCCGTTCCGGTCGGTCCGGCTGTCCCCGGGCGCACCGAACAGCTTCGTCTACGCGCAGCGCGAGACCGGCCCGGAGGGGCTGGTCGAGGTCCTGGAGGCAAGCGGCGCGCTGATGGTCGCGATCGCCCGCACCGCCTCGCCGGACACCCGCGCCTACCACCCGTGGGGCCTCGCCGACCCGGCCGGGTTCACCGCGATGAGCCTGGTGGAGACGCTGGTCCACCTGCACGACGTCGCCCAGGGGCTGGGGCTGCCGTGGGAGCCTCCGGCCGACGTCTGCCGGCGCACGCTCGCCCGGCTCTTCCCCGACGTGCGGCCCGACCCGGCCGCCGGTCCGTGGCCGACCCTGCTCTGGGCCACCGGCCGCGGCGAACTCCCCGGCCGCCCCCGGCGCACCGACTGGCGCTGGTACGCGGAGGTCCCCGCCTCCGGGTAGGTCCGGTCCGGCCGATCCCGGCGGATCGGCGCGGCGGTCCACTTCCTCATTCCCCGACGGGAATTGGCGCGGCGCACGGCTGCGGCCAGGATCAGCCGGAGCCGGGGGCGCCCCGGCCGAGCCCGACGGAAGAGGACCACCATGCGCGCGTACCGTCTCGACCGACCCGGCCGGCCCGACGGCCTGGTCCTGCACCACGGCGAGCCGGCCGACCCGGGGCCCACCGAGGTGCTGGTGAGGGTGCACGCCGCCGCGCTCAACCGCCGCGACGCCCTGATCCTCTCCGGCCGCTACCCGCTGCCCGCCCGGCCCGGGGTGATCGCCCTCAGCGACGGCGCGGGCGAGGTGGTCGCCGTCGGCGCGCAGGTGACCAGGTTCCGCGTGGGCGACCGCGTGACCGGCAGCTACTTCCCGCGCTGGACGGCCGGCCGGCTCCGGCCCGACCTCGCCGACCAGCTCGGCTGCACCGTCGACGGCCTGCTCACCGAGTACGCCGTGCTGGACGAGCAGGCGCTCGCCGCCGTACCCGCGCACCTCGCCTGGACCGAGGCCGCCGCGCTCAGCTGCGCCGGGGTGGCCGCCTGGCGCGCCCTGACCGGCGGCGGCCCGCTGATCCCCGGCTCGACGGTGCTCACCCTGGGCAGCGGGGACGTCTCGCTGTGCGCCGTGCAGTTCGCCAAGGCGCACGGCTGCCGGGTGCTCGCGGTCAGCGGGAGCGCCGCGGGTGCCGAGCGGCTGACCGCCCTCGGCGCGGACCACGTCCTGGACCGCCGTCGCACCCCGGAGTGGTCCGCCGAGGTCCGGCGACTGACCGACGGCGCCGGCGCCGACCTGGTGGTCGAGACCCACGGCCCGGCCACCATCGACCAGTCGGTGCGCGCCGCCGCGCTGTACGGGCAGATCGTGCTGCTCTGGGTCGTCTCCGACGAGCCGGCCGCGCTGCGGATCACCGACGAGGCGTACGCGGGGTCGCTGGCGACGATCCGCCGGGAGTTCGTCGGCAGTCGCACCGACCTGGAGACGATGCTCCGTGCGGTCGGACAGCACGGGCTGCGTCCGGCGGTCGGGCGGGAGTTCGGCTTCGACGAGGTGCCGGACGCCTACCGGCACTTCCTCGCCCGGGAGAGCGTCGGGAAGGTCGTGATCCGGGTGGCCGGGTGACGCCCCGTCGCTCCGGACGCCTTCGCAGGTCATGGGCGCTTGGCCGGTTCACCCGTCCACGTTCTATTGTGGCGGGCGCGGCGGCGGCGCGGCCGGGAGACGGCGCGCGGGCGCGGCCGGGCGCGAAGCGAAGGGGTGGACGGTGGCGGGGCGGCGGAACGACGGTGTGCTGGCGGTCTGGGCGGAGACGCAGCGACAGGAGCAGCGCCGGGAGGAGGCGCGGTGGCGCGCCCAGGCGACCGAGCAGCGCCGGCGCGAGCGCGAGGAACGCGAGGCCCAGCGGGCGGCCGCCCGGGGCGAGCGTGAGGCGCTGCGCGCGTACCAGCAGTCGCGGGAGGCGGAGGCGGCCCGGCAGACGGCCGAACTGGACGGCCGGGTCGATGAGTTGAGGGGCCTGCTGGCAGCCGGGCTGGGCCGGTCGGCATTCAGCCCGCAGGCCCTGTTGGCGCCCCGGGCGCTGCCGCCGTTCGAGCCGGGCCGGCTCGGCGAAGCGGTGCCGATGCCCGACCAGGCGCACTACCAGGTGCCGCCGCCGGACCCTGTCCAGGCCCGCACCCCGGCGGTCTGGCGGCAGTACGAGCAGTACGTGGCGCAGGCCCGGGCCCGGTTCGAGCAGGACTGGTACGCGGCCCAGGCGGCCGAGGCGGACCGCCAGCGCCGGCTCGCCGAGTACCACCGGCAGTACCTGGACTGGGTGGCCCAGCACCGCCGCCAGGACGAGGAACGGGCCTCCCGCACCCAGGAGTTGCTGCGCCGGCTGCGCTCCGGCGAACCGGAGGCGGTGCAGGAGTACTTCACCGCGGTGCTGTACGCCTCGGCGGGCTGGCCGGAGGGGTTCCCGCACCGGCTGGTCGCGGCCTGGGAGGCCTCGACCCGCCAACTGGTCGTCAACTGGGAGCTGCCCGCCGCGGACGTCGTCCCGGCCGCCGCCCGGGTGCGGTACGTGAAGACGGACGACCGGGAGGCCGAGGTGGCCCGCCCGGCCACCGAGCGCAAGGCGCTCTACCGCGAGGTGCTGGCGCAGAGCGCGCTGCGGGTGGTCGCCGAACTATTCCGCGCGGACGCGGACGGCCAGCTGGCGTCGGTGGTGCTGAACGGCTTCGTGCGCGGCATCGACCCGGCGACCGGCCGGGAGGCCGAGCGCTTCCTGTCCACGGTCACGGTGGACCGGCCCGAGTTCGCGGGGCTGGCGCTGGACCGGGTGGCGGCCGTGGAGTGCTTCCAGGGGCTCGGCGGCGTCCTGTCGGCCCGGCCCGAGCGGCTGGACGAGGTCCGGCCGGACCGGCTGCCGGAGACGGTCGGCGGCAGCCTCGCCGGGCAGGGCGGCGAGGACGAGCCGGACCTCTTCGAGATGGACCCGATCGAGTTCGAGGAACTGATCGCCGAACTGTTCCGACTGCGCGGCTTCCGGGTGATGACCACGGCACGCAGCGGGGACGCCGGGGTGGACGTGGTCGCCGAGGACCTCGACCCGGTGACCGGCGGACGGATCGTCATCCAGGCCAAGCGCTACCGCTCGACGGTCTCCCCCACCGCCGTCCGGGACCTCGACTCCACGGTGCGCCACCACGGCGCGATCAAGGGCATCCTGGTGACCACGGCCGGCTTCGGTCCGGGCTCCTACGAGTACATCCGCAACAAGCCGCTGAGCCTGGTGAGCGGGCCGGAGCTGGTCGAACTGCTGGCCGAACAGGGCCTGCGCGGCCGGCTCGGCGGCGGTGCCGGCGGTCCGGCCGGTGCCGCGGCCCGCGCGAACGGTGGCAGCGGCGCGAGCGGCAGCGACCCGAACGGGGCCGATCGGGCGACCGGTCACGGGCCCGCCGCCCACGCCGCCGGCGCGGCGGGCGACGACCGCCCGACCAGTGTGCGGCTCTCCTGGCAGAGCCGCACGGCCGGCGGGGACGCGGTGGAGCTCGACGTCTCCGCCTTCCTCTGCGCCGCCGGGCGGGTGGTCAGCGACGAGCACTTCGTCTTCTTCAACAACCCGCAGGACCCGGACGGCGCGGTCCGCCTGCACCCGACCCGCTCGAAGCCGGGCGAGCCCGTCCGGGAGGCCGAACTCAGCCTGCACCTCGGCCGGGTGGCGGCGCACGTGGACGAGGTGGCGGTCGCGGTCTCCACCGAGGAGGAGGAACCCCCCGCACTGCCGCTCGGCTACGTGCACGGGCTGGCCCTGACCGCCGCGTTCGGCCCGGACGCCGCCGGGCCGGAACACTGGGCGGCCGTGACCGCCGGGGTGCCGGACACCGCGCTGGTGGTCGGCTCGTTCCACCGCACCGGCGGCGGATGGCGGTTCACCCCGGCCGGGGCGTCGGTGGCGGGCGGACTGGCCGGACTCGCCCAGCGCTGGGGCGTCGCCGTCGAGTAGCCCGCCGGGCACCCGCCCCCGAGGGCGGGACCTCAGGGGCGACGTCATACCCCAGGAGGAGAGCACCCCCCGCCGGACCGCCGGGACGGCGGGGGGCCGCCGTACCCGCGGGCGACAAATCGGACCGGAACGGATTGGGAGGATTGGACGGAACCCGATCATCCGTTCCGTCCCCGCAGGAGTTCCCCCGTGACGATGTCCGCAACCGCCGTCCGTACCGGCCGGGCGGCCGCCCGCGCCACCGGTCTCAACAAGGTCTACGGGGACGGGGAGACCCGCGTCGTCGCCCTCGAC